>DATHTZ010000359.1:0-11469 GCA_035462675.1 Nitrospiraceae bacterium
ATTCATCTGACGGTAGCTAGGAGTTGCGACACTAGACCGAAGCCCTTATGATGTGCCGGCACCGTGATTATGGATAGATCTCCCGACCACGACTCCGCCCCCGGAATAACATGTCTCTCTTACAAAACGAAGTGAATACCAAATGCTTCAATCGGAGTGCCAAATTACCCTATGGCCTCCGCTTGAAGGATTTCGAAATGGCCATGCAGGACGTCTCCGACTTCTTCCACGACGTGAATCTTGGCCTTATCGAACGAGGGCTTCAACGGCTTGACGATATGCTACGAGCCGCGATCATGTCCGGAGTTTTGTCGGACATGCTCACGGCAAGCCTGGCAAAACATTCCAGGAGCCTGACCGTCAACCTTTACCACAATGGTCACCCAGACCTCGTTGTGAATGGAGTCTACCCGGACAACAAAGTTAAGGCTGGGTCGGACGGTGTAGAAATCAAAGCAACTCGTAAGGCCGGAGGTGCCGTAGACACTCACGGGGCACGCGATCAATGGATGTGTGTGTTTGTCTATGAGTTGGATAACTCTCTCTACAGAGCCTGCTAAGGATAGAGCGCCCATGACGGTGACGGAGGTCTATCTTGGGCAAGTCACGAAGGACGATTTTAGAAAGAATCAGCGTGGAGAGCTAGGCACCAGGACAGCCACGTTGCATAAGAACGGCATAGAGAAGCTGAGGAAGAGTTGGGTTTACAAACTCATTAGATGATTGCTGCCGTTCTTGAAGACGGCTAATCTCGGCAGAGCCTTTTTTGCCATTTCAAAGTAGTGCCGGTCTTTTTCAATCCCGATACTCTCATAGCCCACCGATTCAGCGGCTGCAAGCGTTGACCCTGCTCCACAGAATGGGTCGAGCACCACTCCGTGCCCAAGCGGAAGAACGCCACGAACTAACATGCGCATGAACTGTTGAGGCTTCAAGCTAGGATGTGGCGCCAGAGCCCTTTCGGACTTATGAGTCGGTGCCGATGGAATCACATCCCCGAATGGTTTGTCCGAAGCAGGCCTTCGAAACCCACCCGTGCCCCACTTGCGAAGATTGTCTTGCGCCCTTCCCTCTAGAGGCTTTCTAAATATAAGCCACGGCTCCCACATAGATCGAGGCATCACGCTGACATCGGAAAACTCCTCGTGGGCTGCTTTCGGTCTATCTCCGCCTCGCATGGTCATGACGAGGCGAACAATTTCCCCACGCCTTTCAAGCCCCGCTCTGGCAAGGGCGCCTGAAACCACATAGGAAAGGAGCGGATTCGTCGCAACGACGACGTTCGCCCCCGGCACCAAGACCGGAATGAGCAACTGCGCCCACTCCAGGAAAAAAAACTCAAGGGCGCGAAGGTCTTGCGGCGAGAGCACGGTGAACCTGGGAAGTGGAGCACGTTGAACTCCGTCAAAGGAAGGGGGGATACGCCATACGCCTCCCTTACCACTTCGCAGCTTTTGCTGTTGCTTAGAAGAATATTCGAACAACCCATAGGGTGGATCGGTGACAATGGCGTGAATGGTGTTCGTTTGTTGTTCTCGCAACCAGTTCAAGCAATCAGCTTCAAGGACAAGGGATTTGCCGAATGAGAAACTACGCCAATAGTCGAGTCGAGACTCAGCTGCCTTATTAACCCGCACTCTTGTGGTCGTTTTTAATCCGTAATGACCACGGGCGGTGCGTATAAATGTCGATGGTGTGTTCAGCCGTAGGTAGGATCGTACGCTGGATCGCGCCGCGTGGCCGATGAGATCGGCCACATGTTGTTCGATCGTGTGAAGAGGAGCACCGGCAGGCCTGGCCGTAAGCACGGAAAGGATTGCGTCCCTCACTTCACCGGGGCGGCGCTTCGTTTGATTCGACGACTTGTACACGGAGGAAGAATAAGACGTCTGGACGTCATTGTCAACGTGCTCATTATGAGGCGAATCGGCGGCGTGATGACGCTACAATTTAAAAATGATCGGACAAAGATTACCCCTCGCTCTCCTTCCAAGTATGCAACCAGACCGTCTTGTACTGCGCGCAAGACGGTCGAGCAGGGGGTTTGTCGATTCTACTTTTATTTCATCCTCGCTTCACGAAGCCGGCGGGTGGCACCGATCTCAGACCCAGCCGCCCGCAGCGGGGTCCCTACACCGGGCGGGGTGCGAGGACGGCTGGGTTGGATCGGTGACAGGACCCGCAGGCTTCATTTTCTCTCTTTCATCGCCCGCTCCACTTCTCGGCTGGCTTCACGCGTCTTAATGGATGCCCGGCGGTCATGCAGCTTCTTGCCTTTGGCTAACCCAAGTTCGACCTTGGCCAGACCCCGCTTGGAGAAATAGATGCGGAGCGGGATGAGCGTGAGTCCCTGCTGTTGTGTCTTCCCGAGAAGCTTATGGATCTCTTTGCGGTGGAGGAGCAGTTTCCTGGTACGGAGGGGCTCGTGATTCATGATATTGCCGTGGCTATAGGGACTGATGTGACAGTGGTGGAGAAAGGCTTCGCCGCCCTTCACGCTGGCGTAACTATCTTGTAGATTCACCCGCCCGTCCCTTAGGGATTTGACCTCCGTACCCTGGAGCATGATACCCGCTTCAAATTTCTCTTCAATGAAGTAGTCATGGTAGGCCTTGCGATTTGTGGCCACTGCCTTTTCGAAACTGTCCTTTTCTTTCCCCATCAGGCGTCAGACTTTCACGTCCAGTGATAGATTGCTGTCAGCCTTCCGTCCGGAATACGCAGCCGGTTACTGATTGCTACAGCAGTTTTTGCTATGATACCGCCATGCGCGGAATTGGTTCCATCGATTCTTTCTCCAGCATCCTAGAAGGGGTGGCTCGTCGCCTCGGGATCGAGTCCAAGTTGCTCGAAAGCCGCCTGCAGCGAGACTGGATCTCCATCATCGGGAAACCCATCGCGTCGAATACTTGGCCCGACCAGATTCGCTACAAGAAACTCTACCTCCTGGTCCACAATAGTGTCTGGCTGCACCAGCTCACGTTCCTCAAGCCGACACTCCTTCACAAGCTCAACGCAGTAGCCGGCGGGGAGCTCATCACCGAGATTGTATTGCGCGTGGGCGAGATCCCCTCACGTGTAGTCGTTTCTGCCACGACACCCGCCATCGAGGGCGAGGGTACTGCCTCCGAAGCGCTACTGGCTGAGGTATCGGCCCATGTCTCAGCGATACAAGATCCGGATCTTCGCCTGCGGTTTACATGGGCGATATCGAGAAATCTTCGGACTCTAACTCCGCTGGGACAGGGTCCGTCACACGCCCCTTGAATAGAATGCGCGTGGCATCGGAAGCCTCATCTGTCTTGGGCATGGGGCCGAGACCTCCTTCTTCTTCCTGATCGTGCAGCCGATAGTACCCCCGCATCGACTTCTCAAATTTCTTGACCACCTCCGCGTCCCCGGCCAAATATTTATTGAGCATCTCGGGCTCAGTCCATCCGTAATCATCGAACACATACACCACGATCTTTCTGTACCAACCGCTCGGATCGCCCGGCGTCGTCGGTTGAATCTTCATCTTGGCAAAATGGTGCGTCTGACGACCGACCTTGCGAAACCGCTTCACCAACGTTTCAACCCCCAGGTCGGTCGTGTCATGAGGCACATGAGTTGCGACGATGTGGCCGACTTGGGAACCGACACTATAAGGAGGAATCGTTCGATCGGGACGGCTGAGATACATTCCCCCCCAGATCAGGGTGAAGGACATGACAACCACGCCGAGGGCCAGCTTGACGACCGTATCCAGGCGCTTTTTAGGCTTGGATTTGGGAAGGGGTGTTGGAGAAGAATTCTGCTCTTGCATGGAAGGCCTAGCCCGCATTATTCATGACGGTTCGTTGAGAAATCGCTGAGCCGTGTCGCGAGACCGGCGCGCGGAGCCCTGAGGACCCGATGCGTACTCGTGTAGTACGGTGAGAGGCCGAGAGGCGAGCCCGTCGGCCGAAGGCTCGTGGCAGAAGCGGTCATGAATAATGCGGGCCAGGCTCAACCAACAAGGCGTACGAGATCGCGCGTATCCGTTACCCGCCGCCTTCCTCGGGGAGCACCTCGGCACTTTCTGCCAAACGCGCGACGGCCACGACGCGATCGCCCGCCCCCTCGAGATCGAGGATCCGAACCCCCTGGGTATTCCGGCCGATCTCACGGAACTCATCCACCTTGCACCGAAGCACCTTGCCTTGAGCAGCCATCAGCATGATCTCATCGCCGTCCCGGACTTGAAGAAACCCAACGGCGAGTCCGTTGCGTTCATTGGTCTTCACACTGATGATACCCTTCCCCCCTCGTCCCTGGACGCGATACTCGCTCACCGGCGTGCGCTTTCCGTAGCCGCCCTCCGTGACCGTGAGGATTTGGGTGGTGGAATCAGGGGTCATGGTTTCCATTCCGATGACTTCGTTGCCTTCTTCGAGCGTAATACCACGCACCCCGTGCGCCGTGCGTCCCATTGGGCGGACATCGTCTTCCTTGAAGAGGATCGTGATCCCCTTCTTTGTGCCCAGTAAAATCTCCCGCTGCCCGTCGGTGAGTTGCACGCCGATGAGGCGATCCCCTTTATCCAACGACAACGCGATGATACCACCCTGACGGGGATTGCCATAGGCCGAGAGCTCGGTCTTCTTGATGATGCCCTGCGCGGTCGCCATCACGATGAATCGGTCTTCGCGGAACTCTTTGACCGGCACGGTCGCGGTGACTTTCTCTTCGCCGGACAACGCCAGGAGATTCACGAGCGCTTTGCCCTTGGCAGCCCGCCCTGCGTCTGGAATTTCATGAACCTTCAGCCAATAAACCTTCCCGGCGTCTGTAAAGAACAGAAGCGATTCGTGCGTAGACGCGGTGAACAGGGTCACGACAAAATCTTCCTCCTTGACCCCCATCCCGATCTTGCCCTTGCCGCCTCGCCGTTGCGCCCTGTACAGCGTGACTGGATTGCGCTTGATGTAGCCGGCGTGCGAGATCGTCACGACCACTTCTTCGTTTGCGATCATGTCTTCCAGGGTGATCTCCGCCTCTTCTTTCACGATCTGCGTGCGGCGGTCGTCCTTGTAGGCCTGGCGCACCTCGATCAGTTCATCCTTGACGATCGCACGAACCAGCGCTTCGCTGCCCAGAATCGATTTGAGACGCTCGATCTGCTTCAAGACCTCTGTATATTCCTCGATGAGTTTATTGCGCTCCAATTGCGTGAGCCGTTGGAGCCGCATCTCCAAAATCGCATTCGCCTGGATTTCGCTCAACGCAAACCTCCGCATGAGGCCGACACGGGCTTCATCGGGCGATTGCGCCTGCCGAATCAAGGTAATCACCGCATCCAGGTTATCGAGCGCGATCTTGAGGCCTTCGAGAATATGAGCTCGCTCTTCCGCCTTGCGCAGCTCGAAGGCGGTCCGGCGGACAATGACCTCGCGCCGGTGCTCGATAAAATGATGCAGGATCTGCTTGAGGTTCAACACTTCAGGCCGGTTATTCACCAGCGCGAGCATGATGACGCCGAAGGTCGTCTGTAGTTGCGTGAGCTTATACAGATTGTTCAGCGTGATGAGCGGGATTTCGCCACGCTTGAGCTCGATGACGACGCGGATGCCGTCACGATCGGACTCGTCGCGCAGATCGGAAATCCCTTTGATCCGTTCGTCCCGGATCAACTCAGCGATCTTTTCGATCAGCTTGGACTTATTAACCTGATAGGGCAGCTCCGTGACGATCAACCGCTCGCGATCCGTGCGTTCATCCGACTCGACCTTCACTTTCGCGCGCAACGTGAGGAGACCTCGTCCGCTTTCATAGGCGTCCTTGATGCCGGCCGTTCCATAGATGAATCCGGCCGTCGGGAAGTCGGGACCTGGAATCTTTTTCATCAGCTGGGCAATCGTGATATCCGGATTCTCCAAGAACAGAAGGAGCGCCTCGATCACTTCGCCGAGATTGTGGGTCGGAATGTTGGTGGCGTAGCCCACCGCGATGCCGCCGGCGCCGTTGACGAGGAGATTCGGGATTTTCGAGGGGAGCACCAGCGGTTCGACCAGCGACTCGTCATAGTTCGGCCCGAAATCGACCGTCTCCTTGTCGATATCTGCGAGCATGTCCTCGGCGACCTTGGTCAGCCGGGCTTCGGTATAGCGCATGGCCGCCGGCGGATCGCCGTCGACCGATCCATAGTTGCCCTGCCCGTCCACGAGCATATAGCGCATGTTGAAAGGTTGCGCCATCCGAACGAGCGTGTCGTAAATTGCGCTGTCCCCGTGGGGATGGTAGTTCCCCATGATCTCGCCGACAATCTTGGCGGACTTGCGGTAGGCCCGGTTCGACGCTAAGCCCATTTCGTTCATGCCGTGGAGAATACGGCGATGAACCGGCTTGAGGCCGTCACGCACGTCTGGGAGCGCCCGGCCCACGATGACGCTCATCGCATAGCTCAAGTATGACGAGCGCATCTCGTCTTCGATGGCGATCTGTCCTAACCTCTCATCAGGCGGCATCTAGTTCCCCTTGGATGCTGAAAATGATCCCCAGCTTCGTTCTCGGCTCTCCAACATTCTCAATGTACCCCAGAGGGTACACCTGCGGTGTTGGCATCGCCTGCGGCCTTGCTGGATGATCATTTTGAGCATCCTAACAAGCCAATTAGCATACATAACGGAAGACGGATCTGCTTTTACCTCACAGCGTTCGGCATTACACATCGAGGTTGCGCACTTCCAATGCGTGGGCTTGAATGAAGTTTCGTCGGGGCTCGACCTCGTCGCCCATCAGAATCGTGAAGATCTCGTCAACGCCTGGCACATCTTCCAATTTGACCTTCAACAGTGTCCGGACTTCCGGATTCATCGTCGTTTCCCAGAGCTGATTCGGATTCATTTCGCCGAGACCTTTGTAGCGCTGAATGCTGAGCCCGTGTTTGCCTTTTTCGAGAATCGCCTTGACCAACTCCGCCGTCGCAGGCAGGAGCTGTTCCTGACCGTCGGTCTTGATCTTGTATGGCGCCCGGCTCAAACCGATCGCCGATGGCGAGAGTTTCTGCAGCTCTCTGAACTCGGCGGAGCCGGCCAACTCATGTGTCACGTCAATACTATGGGTAACCCCGTTGGCGTGCAGCCGGCACGTGACTTTATTCGACCGATGCTCTTCGTCTTCGACGATGTCCAACGTCGGTGTGAGCTTCGGATAGATCACCGCGAGAGTTTTCTTCACGTTGGCCACAACCTTCGTGAGAGCTACACGATCCTTGAGGAGATCTCGATCAAGCCCTGGTTCGTCCACAAACGCCCGAACCATACTGGCCTCGTGCGGCTTCTTGTTGAGCCGGCCGAGCAGAGTCTCGAAAGCAATCAGTTTCTTGAGAATGGGTAGGAGCCGGCGTCCTGTGACATATCCCTGGACCCCTTCCACATACACTTCGACTTCATCGACGGCGATATCGGCCAGGTACTCGTTCAATGCCATTTCATCTTTGAGATACCGTTCCGTCTTGCCTTTCTTCACTTTGAAGAGCGGGGGCTGCGCAATATAGACGTACCCTCGCTCAAGCAACTCCGGCATCTGCCGGAAGAAAAATGTGAGGAGTAGGGTTCGGATATGGCTGCCGTCTACATCGGCGTCCGTCATGAGAATGATCTTATGGTACCGGGCCTTGCTGATGTCAAACGAGTCTTTATCGGCCTTTTCGCTCTCTTCGCGTTTGCGCCCGATGCCGGTGCCGAGCGCCATGATCAACGTTCGGATCTCGTCGCTCGAGAGCATTTTGTCGAAACGCGCCTTTTCGACGTTGAGAATCTTGCCCTTGAGCGGCAGGATCGCCTGAAACTTGCGGTCGCGGCCTTGCTTGGCAGAACCGCCGGCCGAATCGCCTTCTACGATGTAGATCTCGCTCAAGGCCGGGTCTTTCTCTGCGCAATCGGCAAGCTTGCCGGGAAGTGAGCCTCCATCGAGCGCGCTCTTGCGTCGGATAAGCTCTTTCGCTTTTCGCGCCGCTTCACGAGCACGAGCCGCGTCGATCGCTTTCCCGATGACCTTTCTAGCCACCGGCGGGTTCTCTTCGAAATAGGTCCCTAGCGCCTCGTTGACCGCGGACTCGACAATACCCTTCACCTCGCTATTGCCCAGCTTGGCTTTCGTTTGTCCTTCAAATTGTGGGTTCCGGACCTTGACGCTGACGACGGCGGTGAGCCCTTCACGAACGTCGTCGCCGGTGAGCGATTCGGTGTCTTTCTTGAGCAAGTCGTTGGCGTTGGCGTACGTGTTAATCGTGCGGGTCAGCGCGGCCTTGAAGCCGACCAAGTGCGTGCCACCTTCCTTCGTATTGATGTTGTTCGCAAAGGAAAACAGGTTTTCGGCGTAGCCGTCGTTGTATTGAAGCGCGACCTCCAGCACCATCTCCGGTTTCTCAACCTGCACGTAAATAGGTTTGTGCAGCGGCATCTTGGCTTCGTTCAGATGCTCGACGAACGAGACGATTCCGCCCTTGTACTTGAATACTTGTTCTTTGACCGGTTCTTTCCGCTCGTCCTTGAGCGTGATCTCGAGTCCCTTGTTCAAAAAAGCGAGCTCGCGCAGCCGCTGCGCCAGCACATCGAAGCTGAAGTCGAGTGTCTCGAAGATCTGCCCATCTGACTTGAATGTGACCGTTGTACCACGGCGCTTGGTTTTACCCGTCATCTTGAGCGGGGCGGTCGCCTTGCCGCGTTCGTAGCGCTGCTCGAACACCTGGCCGTCCTGCCAAATCTCCAGCTCGAGCCATTCAGAGAGGGCATTAACCACCGAAATCCCGACGCCGTGGAGCCCGCCGGACACCGTATAGGCCCCCTGCTCGAACTTGCCGCCCGCATGCAGGACCGTCAGTGCCACTTCGGCGGCAGACTTTTTTTGCGTGGAGTGCATCCCGGTAGGAATACCGCGGCCGTTATCGACCACCGTGACGCTGTTGTCGATGTGGATCGTCACCTCGATCGTCTGACCGAATCCCGCCATATGTTCATCGACACTGTTGTCGACGACTTCATAGACGAGGTGATGGAGGCCATCCACACCGGTGCTGCCGATATACATCGCCGGACGTTTCCGCACGGCGTCCAAGCCTTCCAATACTTTGATTTGATCCGCACCGTAACTCTCGGATTTGGATGTAGTCTCGACGTCGTTACTGGCCATCAGTCTCCTGCTTCGAACATGTCATTGGTCAACGGTCATTCGTAAACAGGCAACCAAAGCCCGATTGCCTCATCCATTCCTTTGACCAATGACAATTGACTTGTGACTCTTAGATCTTGATCGGCATGACCACGCACTTGAACCCGGGACTGTCCGGCTCTTGGATCAAACAGGGGCTCAGCGGATTATCCATTTGCAGAGAGATCGCTTCTCCGTCCATCACCCCGAGGACATCCAACAGATAGCGGGCGTTGAACCCCGTGTTCAAAGCCTCTCCTTCGTACCATGCTGCAAGCTCTTCGGTCGCCTCTCCAAAATCAGGATTGCTGGAAAACAGCGTCATCTGTCCGGAGACAAACGACACTTTCACCGCACTCGCCTTATCACGGGACAACACGGAGACACGCCGAAGCGCACTCTCAAGATCGCTGCGATTAACCCCGATTTTTCTTCCGCTCTCTTTCGGAACCACTTGCTGATAATTTGGGTAATTCCCTTCCATGAGCCGCGAGGTCAGCAGCAGCCCGCTCTTCCGGAAAATCATGAGATTTTTCGTGAAGCCTATCAAGGGCTCTCCCTCCCCACCTTCTTCCAGAAGACGCTGCATCTCATGCGCCGCCTTTTTGGGAATGATGGCCTTGATCTCTTGCGGAGCGCCTTTGGTACCGGCATGTCCGACCTCCTGCTCGGCGACCGCCAACCGATGTCCATCGGTGCCGACCAACCGCAAAATCGTTTTCTTTTCCGACGTGATGAGCGTCACCAGCAGACCGTTGAGGATATAGCGCGCGTCATTGTCTCCGGCCGCGAAGAGGGTCTTCCGAATCAGCTCCAGGAAGCCGGCCCCGGCGAGGGGAATGAGGCCTTCACGTTCGATCGTCGGCAACGCAGGATAGTCGGTGCTGGGGAGGCCAACGATCTTAAATTGGCTCTTGCCGGCATGAATCGTCGTCCAATTGTTGTCGCCCGAGGTGATTTCAATTTCACCCACCGCCAGTTCTTTGATGATCTCGTACAGCTTCCGGGCCGAGACCGTGATCCCTCCAGGTTTTTCCACAGTCGCCTTGTAGTGCCCGCGCATGCCGATTTCGAGGTCTGTGGCAATGATTTCCACCCCCTCCTGCTTCGCCTCAATCAAGATATTCGAGAGGATCGGCATCGTGTTGCGCTTCTCGACGACACCCTGGACCCGCTGAAGACCCGTCAAGAGCTCTACTCGTCCCATGCGCAGTTTCATGATCTCTTCCCCTTGGTGCAGCCCCTCATGCTCGCAGAATCTGCTCCCTCAAACTGTCCAACGTGGCACTCAATACACTGTCATTGTCTTTCGCTTTAATGACCTGCTTGCAGGCATGGATAATCGTCGTGTGGTCTTTGCCTCCGAACTGCCGTCCGATCTCTGGGTACGAGGAGTCCGTGAGCTCCCGACAGAGATACATGGCGATCTGTCTCGGATGTACCAGCGTTTTGCTCCGGCGACGGGATTTCAGATCGGCAATCTTCACGTGGAAACGCGCGCCCACTGTTTCCTGAATATCATCCATCGACACAATCTTTTTCTTGGTGCCGATCAGATCCCGGAGTACACTCTTCGCCATCTCCAGCGTGATCGTTTGGCCGGTGAGCGAAGCATAGGCGCCGAGGCGCACCAACGAGCCCTCGAGCTCTCGGATATTGCTCTTCATCGTCGTCGCTAGAAACTGGATGACGTCTTCCGGCAACGTGACACCCTCGTCTTCTGACTTTTTCCGTAAGATAGCAATCCGTGTTTCAACGTCCGGCGGCTGGAGATCCGCGATCAGCCCCCATTCAAACCGCGACCGCAACCGTTCTTCAATATCGGGCATGTCTTTCGGGAAGCGATCGCTCGAGAGGACGAGCTGCTTATGCGCTTCATAGAGGGCATTGAATGTGTGGAAGAATTCCTCCTGCGTGCGTTCCTTACCCGCTAAAAATTGAATGTCGTCAATCATCAACATGTCGATATGGCGATACCGCTTCCTCAGATCCATCATTTTATCGTATCGAATGGAGTTGATGACCTCGTTCGTAAACTGCTCTGTCGTCAAATACGCAATTCGGAGGTCGGTCCGCTCCGCCACATAATTTCCAATGGCATTCAAGAGATGCGTCTTCCCCAGCCCGGTATCCCCATAAATAAAAAGTGGGTTATAGGCTTTCGCTGGCTGTTCGGCGACTGCCATACAGGCGGCATGGGCAAATTGGTTTCCTGCGCCTACGACAAAATTCTTGAATATATACTTTGGGTTGAGCTGTATTCCCCGTTTCGACCGCGGCCCTATGCTTTGGCGGCTA
>DATHTZ010000360.1:0-2362 GCA_035462675.1 Nitrospiraceae bacterium
GCTCAAGGCCGATGGATCGGCCATAGCGCCTGAGCAACATATTGGCCACGGAGTGGAACGTACCGCCACGAACACGTTCGCTACGTACGCCGATCAATTCACCAGCCCGATCGAGCATTT
The DNA here is from genome assembly GCA_035462675.1 of Nitrospiraceae bacterium. Taxonomy (GTDB): domain Bacteria; phylum Nitrospirota; class Nitrospiria; order Nitrospirales; family Nitrospiraceae; genus Palsa-1315. The sequence continues at coordinate 121 of DATHTZ010000360.1, forward strand.
CCTGCGAAGATTTTCGCGTAAAGGTCAGGAGCAGAATCTGAGACGGATCGATCCCCGAATCGATCAAATAGGCCACGCGATAGACCAAGGTGCGCGTTTTGCCGCTACCGGCGCCGGCAATGACCAGCGATGGCCCTTCGCCCGCAGTCACCGCCGCAAGCTGCTGGCTATTCAACGCCGCCGCATAATCGATGGAGAGCTTCCGGGGAACGGTCTCGTCAAGTGGACGTTTGAGCACATAAGTTTTGGTTTCTTGTTCCATGGAGATGCGCGAAGGAATTGTTGGGCAGTCCAATCATTCAGGGGAAGCGCTGTATAACATACTCTCAGCGGCCCTTTCAAAGAGAAGGTGGATGGAGCCTGAGGATCTTCTGTGCTCGCGCAACGCGCGGCCTCAGAAGGCCCTCGCTCGGGCTAATGGCACGTCTCGGCGTGCCAATGGGTGGGTGGGTGAGAAAGTCGCGCGCAGTGGAAGATCAATCCGCCCCAATCCCTGAAGAGACAACGAGCGAGCTTGGAAGGAGCATGTATATCGTTCGACACGCGCCGAGGATCGACCAGGCCACCAGGGAGCAAGTGGATGAAAAACCAGAGCGCTCATGACTGTCATTATGCGGCACCCCAGATGCTTGCCCAGCTTTGCCTACCAGGAGATGGTGGGGGGCGAGATTTGAAACCACAGATGTCCCAGAGACTATAGGCCCTGATCTAACCGTATCGGCTCTATCCCAATCATTTACGAAGATCAAAGGCAGATGAAAGACCGATCAACCAGATGGGGCACGATGGTTCCGCTACAGTTAAGCTACAGTAAGAGCGGTCTTCCCTCATATGATCCCGTGGACTTGCTCCGCCTGCCGGTCGAGGACTCTTAAGGCTCTGCTGAAAAAGTATCGAGAGAGACGGCTTGGCTTAAGATCGTTCCTCATCTCTACAGGTGTCAAAGCCACACCGGCGAATAGCACCGATAGTAATCCTCCGCCGCTCCCACCGGTGTCTCCAACAGAAACCGACCTACCACAGAGCGACCACTGAGCTTTAAGATTGACCTGCTCATGGTGGCTGCCTGAGCCAACGGCGTGCGCTCCCCAACCGCAGTGTCCGCTCCTTCGCCACCTGCTACGCCTTCTCTATGATCCCGCCCAACCGTTCGAGCAAATCTTGTGACTGATGCGGGGTTAGCTTATTCTTGATGAACAGTACGAGAATATCGTCCATGAGCTTGTTCTCGGTTTCGGTGGGCAAGCACGGCTCATCATCAATCACACGGGGTTTCATGGCCATGTGACCTCCTCAATCAATTGGAGATACCTTTGTCTAGCACAAGAAGGCATTTTTTTGGGCCTAGGGAGTTACCTGGGGGCTGATGCAGGACGGATGATAATACGTAGGACTAATTCTTACGGGTCGAGGGGGAACGTGCAGCCATTTACAACGGAATGCAATCAGTGAATTGCATATTCGCAGCCGCTCCCAAACTTCCTGTTTTCATTCTGGAAGTCTTCAACCTGTGGCTGAAGTGTGGCTGATATGAACGTGGGTGGAGCGCTCACGAGTTTCATTGCTTGACCTGAGAGATAAAGGTGTCAGCCTATTCGCCAAAACTCACAGCCGTCAATTTAAACAATGCTGACACCTTTTTATTCCCATTCTCGCCAGCACAGCCATATGCTCTACTGCGTCGAGTCCTTGATCCCAGCGGCCCTCTGCTCAGCCGACTGCTCCAATACACTTTCCGTCTGACGGGCCTGATCCATCGGAGTCTGTATAGAATCCACTGCAGCCGGCCCTGCTGCCTGCGTCGCCGCATTGCCGGACGCAGCCGCAGCCTTCGCCTTCTCCGCCGGCGTCTCCTGACTACAGCCTGATAGCCCCACTATCGCCAGGAACCCTACAACGAATAGAACGCCGCCTTTAGATTTCTTCATCGCAATCTCCTCAGCACACAATTCAACATTAGACCATTCAATATTTCCCACGCCGCCGCCCCTCTCACCTTCGGCACCGATGTCATAATACTCGCAGGATGCTCAAAAAGACCGTCCAGCAAGGCCGCAACGAGTGAAGACCGGAGGCGTACCCTCTGGGGTACGTTGAGGATCTGAACGATGCGAGAACGACGCTGGCGGACTTTTTCAGCATCCTGCTAGAACAGGACCGTTACCCCTTCTTTTCCTCCGCCTGAGCCAAGATTGGTTGGAAGATGGGATCCGCGTCCAGCACGGCTTTCAACGATTCTGCT
>DATHTZ010000361.1:0-7186 GCA_035462675.1 Nitrospiraceae bacterium
GCTTTTCTTGGAGACTTGCAGGATCAGATGGTGCCGTTCACCGATTTCGAGGGGAATGTCGTTGAGTAGCTGGTATGCTCCGAGGGAGAGTTCGATGAGCGTCCCGTCACCCTCTGCGCGTTCTTCAGATTGGAATGGGTCGAGGTGGCGTTTGAAAATGTAGCACGCTTGAGCGAGTGAGAATCCTAGGGTGCTTTCGGCGCTTGATTATCCGCCGATCTTGCAAAGGAGGTTGACTCATATAGGATTCCGATCCGTCATTGGATCACTACAGTAAACCTAACTATTATTGCCAGTGAAATTTGCGTTCTCTCTATGTGCCAGCCGTGGCAGGCAGATGATTGTTCGTGCTGTGGGCGTCGAGAATGCTCTGGATGGGAGGCTATCCATCTCTTTCTTGGTGTGAGCAGGTAGGATTTCCATCGGCTACATCCCCTAGTGGGTATGGGCCTGAAGATGGAACAGAGATGGAAGTGTGTACCGTGCTTATTGAGAAGTAAAGTGAGGCAGTTGTACCACGGGAATCTGTCCTGCCGACCCACCGCAGCTGATGAGGTATCCCGTTATATCACCGGGGGGCCTGGCATTTTGAAAACTTGAAGCTGTTTCGGGTGGACAAAGACCACATCGTCTTGCTGAAGCCGTAACTCACGGTAACGTTCTTTGGTGAGTTCGACCGAAATAATCTGAGGTGAGTCCTTCGACACCAGTTCGAGCCGCACGCGCGATCCGGCGGTGATAACAAATCGCACGGTCGCTTCGAGCTGCGTCGTCGTGGTCCGACTCCGGCTGAGCTCCAGGTCGTGGGGGCGGACATAGGTCACTTCGTGTTCGTCCGAAGAGTTTCTCTCCGCGGGAGGTGGCCTGTCCGCCTCTTCGTGCGCGGTTCCGTCTTGAGCAATTCGGCCATGAAACACGTTGACATCGCCGAGAAACTGGTAGACGAATGGTGTCGCCGGATTCTCATAAACCTCCTCCGGCGTACCGGTCTGCTCGACATGTCCTTGGTTCAAGACCACGATTCGGTCTGCTGCCTCTAACGCTTCTTCCTGGTCATGCGTCACCAGGATGCTCGTAATGTGCAATTCGTCATGAAGCCGCCGAAGCCAGCGTCTCAGTTCTTTTCGGACTTTGGCATCCAATGCGCCGAAGGGTTCATCAAGCAGGAGCAGCTTCGGTTCCACGGCCAGCGCTCTGGCAAGGGCCACGCGTTGACGTTGCCCTCCGGAAAGTTGGTTGGGATAGCGGTCGGCCATCGCCCGCATCTGGACCAATGAGAGCAACTCATCGACCTTCTTCTGGATCTTGTCAGGAGAAGGCCGTTGCGCTTGGGGAAGCACGCTCAGCCCGAACGAGACATTTTCTGTGACGGTCATATGCCGAAACAACGCATAATGCTGGAACACGAATCCCACGCGGCGGTCGGTGATGCGCTGATCCGTCACCTCGACATCATGCAGGAGAATTCGTCCTTGGTCGGGCCTCTCCAGTCCCGCCAGGATTCTCAGCAGGGTCGTCTTGCCGCAACCGGAGGGGCCGAGGAGCGCAATGAGTTCTCCCGCCTTTGCATGCAGGCTCACGTCATTCAGAACGGTAAACGAGCCGAATCGTTTGGTGACATGATCGACCTGGATACTCATGATGGGCTCCCTGGTTGCGTGCTCCACACAGGGTCATGCGCCGTTCGTGATGAAGCCGTTTTCCGTTCGATCATCGTTTTCGCTATGAGCGTCACAATGGCTAATAAGGTGAGGAGCGAAGCCACCGCGAAGGCCCCGACGGCATTATATTCGTTATAGAGGATCTCGACATGCAGCGGCAGCGTATTGGTGAGCCCTCGAATATGGCCCGAGACGACGGAGACAGCTCCGAATTCTCCCATTGCCCGCGCATTGCAGAGAATCACACCGTAGAGCAGGCTCCATTTGATATTCGGGAGGGTCACCCGCGTAAACGTCTGCCATCCCGACGCGCCCAACGTGAGCGCCGCCTCTTCTTCCTCTCGTCCCTGCGATTGCATCAACGGGATCAATTCACGCGCAATAAACGGAACGGTGACAAAGGTGGTAGCGAGCACGATGCCCGGCAGGGCGAAGATGATCTTGATGTCGTGCTCGGCCAGCCAGGGGCCGACCCAGCCCTGCGCCCCGAAGAGCAGCACGTAAATCAATCCCGAGATGACGGGGGACACGGCCAATGGGATGTCGATGAGCGTGGTCAGAATCTGTTTGCCAACGAACTCGAATTTGGCAATGGCCCAGGCTGCGGCAATGCCGAACACCAGGTTGAGGGGAACGGCCAGGGATGCAGCGATGAAGGTCAGGCGAATCGCCGCCAGGGCATCCGGGTCCGTAAATGAGGCGAAGTAGCTCTCAAGTCCATTCTTCAGCGCTTGGGTAAACACCGCTGCGAGGGGGATGAACAGGAAGAGCGTCAAGTATCCGAGAGCCGCAACAATGAGCGCCCATCGAACCAAGGCGCTTTCGCTGGTCAGTGAAGCTTTCCACTCCTCGTTTTTGACTCTGGCGGCGATCTCTGTCGACATGCTCTTCTCTTTCTAAGGAGTGGTATGGCGTCTGCCGCTCCACCATTGTATGAGATTGATCATCAGGGCGAGGACAAACGACGCCACGAGCATGACGACTCCCAGCGCCGTGGCTCCAGCGTAATCGTACTGTTCGAGTTTGGTCATGATCAACAGTGGAGTGATCTCCGATTTGAGCGGCATATTGCCGGCGATGAAGATGACCGAGCCGTATTCCCCGACGGAGCGGGCGAATGCCATCGCCATGCCGGTCAGCAGGGCAGGCCACAGTTCGGGCACGATCACCGCCCTGAATGTTTGCCATCGATTGGCTCCCAGCGTGGTGGCGGCTTCTTCCACCTCCATGTCCAAATCTTGCAGCACCGGTTGAACAGTTCGCACCACGAACGGCAATCCGATGAAGGTCAGTGCGACCAGGACACCCAGCGGCGTAAAGGCGACCTTGAGACCCAGCGGTTCGAGATAGTGTCCGATCCATCCATTCGACGAATAGATGGCAGTCAAGGCGATTCCGGCGACGGCGGTCGGGAGAGCAAACGGAAGGTCTACGAGCGCGTCGACGATCGAGCGCCCGGGAAAGCGGTATCGCACAAGGACCCAGGCCACCACGGATCCGAAGAAGCCGTTGATCAAGGCCCCCAGAAATGAGGCCCCGAATGTGAGCTGGTAAGAAGCCATCGCACGCGGCTCCGTCACCGTGTGCCAGAATTGTTCCCAGCTCAGTGTGGTCGTCTTGACGAAAAGACCGCTGAGGGGGATCAAGACGATCAGACTGAAATAGAACAACGCAAATCCCAGAGTCAGACCGAAACCTGGAAGGACGCTGGGTTGTTTCAACACCATGGCCATGAATTTCTCACCGCTCCCGATTAGAGAGTCCGATTATTTCGGTTGCTGGGTGATCAGCTGGGATAGCTGACCACACGTTCCCCATCGGCGAAGTGTGTCTCATCGTCGCTACTTTGCGCTCGGTAAATAGATTTGATCGAAGCTGCCGCCATCGGCAAAGTGCGCCTTGTGGGCTTTCTGCCAGTTGCCGAAGAATTCCTGCAACGTGAACCGCTCCACTGCCGGGAAATTCGCGGCGTACTTGGCGGCGACCGATGGAAGCTGCGGGCGGTAGTTGTTTTTGCCGGCAATGTCCTGGCCTTCTTCAGAGTAGAGATATTCCAGATAGGCTTGGGCGACCTGCCTAGTGCCTCGTTTGTCCACGATCTTGTCCACGACGCTGACCGTCGGCTCTGCCAGGATGCTGATGGGCGGCACAACGATTTCGAACTTGTCTTTCCCCGAGCCTTTGGTGCTCAGCAAGATTTCATTTTCCCAGTTGATCAGGACGTCACCGATGCCTCGTTCCACGAAAGTGGTCGTGGCGCCGCGGGCGCCCGAGTCGAGCACCGGCACGTTCTTAAAGAGGCGCAGGACAAAATCCTTCGCTTTGGCTTCATCGCCGCCCAACTGTTTCAACGCATAGCCCCACGCGGCCAAGTAGTTCCAGCGGGCGACACCGGAGGTTTTGGGATTTGGTGTGATGACGGAGACTCCTGGTTTGACCAGGTCGTCCCAGTCCTTGATGCCCTTGGGATTGCCCTTGCGGACCAGAAACGTGATCGTCGAGCTGTAGGGTGCGCTGTTGTTGGGAAGACGGCTCTGCCAGTTTGCCGGAAGGAGCCCGGCTTTCTCGGAGATGGCGTCGATATCGTAGGCCAGCGCCAGTGTGACGACGTCGGCCTCCAAGCCATCGATGACGGCTCGCGCCTGCTTGCTCGATCCTCCGTGGGATTGCAAGACTTTGACGGTCTGGCCCGTCTTGGCCTGCCAGTATTTGGCGAACGCCACATTGAACTCCTGGTAGAGTTCGCGCGTTGGATCGTAGGAGACGTTCAGAATCGAGACGGATTCCGCCGCCTGGATAGACGAAGTGAACCCCAAGGCTCCGGTCAGGAGCGCGAGTGTGAGAATGAACGGCTTCAAAATCATGGGATGGTCCTTTCTATTTGTAATGGACTTTTACAATCAGATGTTGTCATTCAGCCATCGACTACGTTGCCGATGATTGTTGGAACAGAGTCAAGCCTCGATTCCGATGTCCTGTTCAACCATTGGGCCAAATCCAAGTGGTCATGATCTTTCGAACCCACATGGCGTGCGCGCTTTTGAAAGAAGACGGGAAGGCCGCGACGTGTCGCTTCGGTTCGGACCTTTCGAGCCAGTCCGTGGCTCACCCGATCCAGCACGAGGACAACGGCTTCCGTATCTTTAGGAATGGACTTTGTCAGATCGCGGTTCTTACGGCCGCTCCAATGTTGGACGTACCCATGCCCGCCGCCGGTCTGTTGCCTGAACATCTCAGCTGAATCGCCACCGACAACAAGGATACTCATTGACCTCTTTGCCCCTTCGATGAATGGCAGCAGGAATGTCCTGCTGCCATTCGCTCGGTGCATGCTAGTCACGGCTGTGACTAAGGTTTCTTTCCGTCGCGCTCTGGGGCGGGCTGAACGGTCAGCCCGGCAAGCGCATCCTGATACCGAATCTGCAACTCTTCCCGCTGATCCGGCGCCCAGAAACGGGCCGACGAACTCGCCTTGGCCAGAAACTCTTCCGGCTCGAACGTCACGTCGTACAACGCCGAGGCTTCCGGAATGTTCGGCAATTGCCGTTCGTACTTGCTGATGTCGGGACCAGGGCTATGCCGGTCGTGGACGGCGCTGATGATCAGGTGCAGAATCGGGCCTTGGATGGAGATCCAGCCTGTGGTGGTTTCCTGATCTCCCTGATCCGTGGCATGACTCAAGTTGAAGTACACACGTTCTGCCGGCTCGGCCAGAGAGAGCGCTGTTGAAAGAGGCAACGCCAACACGGCGATCTCTTCTTTCCGGAATGCCCTGGTTTGATCGGCTTGACCGAAAATCAGGCGGTGCACGATGTTCCGCCGTTCCGATGCGCGGACCCCCCGGAGCAACGTACCGACCTCCGCTGCCGTCAGCGTGGCAGGATGCGCATTGGACGTGGATTCAGGGTCCTGCTCCAACCGGACCGTATTCAGCCCTGCCTCGTAAATCGTTCTTGACGGAGCGACAGGCTGGCCAGCGCAACCGGCGGCGAGGGAGAGGCCGACGATGAGGAACAGTGCGCGCAGGGGCCAAGATGACCACTGCGTCAAATTGTTCAGGTAGCGATTCATTATTGTCCCTCCTGTCGTTGCGCGACGCCGACCTGCGGTTCGGCTATGCGATCGAAACCGTGGTCTTGCAAGAGCGCTTGTATCTTGGGTGTCCCCAAGAAACTGATGAAATCCCCTGCGCCCGAGATGTTCTTGGCGGTCCAGACTGCAGCGACTCCGTAGTGGACCGGCGTGTGCGAGTCCACTGGGGCCTCGTCGAGAATGCGGATCTTCTTATTCGATACGGCGTCTGTCCGGTAGACGATGCCGAGATCGGCTTCGCCCTTGGCGACCAGGTCCAGGACGGCTCGCGAATGCTCGCCATAGACGAGTTGCGACTTCAGTTGGGAATCGAGCTTGCTGTACTTGAGATATTGAGCCGCCACTTTTCCAACCGACGAGGTTTTTGGGTCGCCGATGGCGATATACCGGATCAGGGTGGTGCGAAGATCCTGGACCGAAGCGATCGGCGCCGGGAGTTCGGTGCCGGCGATCAGGACCAACGAGGTGCCGGCATAGACACGTTTTGTGCCTTGAATGATGAGCCCTTTCTTCTCGAGTTGATCGATTTCCTCGACCTGCGAAGGCAGGAACACATCGATCGGCGCACCCTCTTCGATTTGCTTGCTGAGGGTTTGAGATGGCCCGTAGATGACTCTCACATTGATGTCCTTATTGTGCGCTTCGAAGAGTGGGAGTATTTTTCGAAATGCGTCTTTCAGGCTGTTAGCAGCCGCGATTGTGACGGTCTCAGGCGCCGCCTGCACGGGCGGCGCGGTCCAAACGTTCGTGGTCAATACACTGAGGAGCAATAGACTTTTGAATAGGACACTTCGGCGTGTCATGGCGTACCTCCTGGTCATCGTAGTGAAGTTCATCATGCGTTTAGAAATAGAATTGGTACTGCACATTGATCCGATTTTCGATGAGGTCTCGGCCGAATCCCGGTTGATTCTCGAACGGGAACCGGTCCGGCGCGCGCCCGCCGCTTCCCATGGTGATGTTGGAGTAATCGATGACGAGCCGATTATTGTAGGTGCCGTCGAAGCTATAGTTGATGGCGGCGCCGAACTCTTTGGTCAAATCGTCTTTTTGTTTCGTGGACGGATCCAGTACTCCATACCGAACGGCCAGCTCGAGCTTCCTGGGAATGAGGTACTTGCCGACTTGCACGTACCAGCCCCAGGCCTGGCCGAGATCCACCGGGGGGCCCACGGCCAGCGGGCTAGTCGGGATCGTATTGTTGTCGAATGGTTGGGTTCCGCTATCAGTGCTCCTCACCCGCTGATGCCGATAGTACCCTTCTGACTGCAGGGACCAGCCTTGGTACTTGGCGATGAAATCCGTTTCATAGGTCTGGAAATCGTAGATGCCTCCGCCAAGGAGTCGGCCGTTCATGGCTTTGGCTACTACCTGCCGGTAGGAGCGATCGACAATATCGGAGCATATGGCACTCAAATAGTTTTGACCCGGGT
>DATHTZ010000362.1:0-16973 GCA_035462675.1 Nitrospiraceae bacterium
GTTCCGGATCAATCCCGAACGCGAAGAGGCGATCGAATTCCGGATGGAATGACGGAACCCCTGCTGCGTGGCTCACGAGATTCCAGTCAAACGCCTCGAGATGACCGAAGTAGAAAATCGTCCGGTGGCGCTCGGGGACCGATCGGTCATGGAAGGCTTCAGGCCGAACCAGGTCGAATAAGGCATCGGTGGTTGCGCGAGCGTGAGCCAGCATTTGCGCGAGATGAGTGGTCATGTTCGTCTTAGCGATCTTCGACTTGTACTCCCTGCCAAAAGGCCACGTATCCTGCAACGGGCGTTTCTTCCTCTAACGGCAGCAATAAATCAAACCCTTACCCGTTTAAGGGGGGCTCCGTCACAACCACAGCAGCCGTGATTTCACACACTCAGCTGTTCAAGGACTGTTTTCGCCTCAATCATGTCACGGTTGTCGACACCTTCGGTGAATCTGGAGTACACAGAATGTAAGATACGTTTGGCCTCATCAGATTTATTGAGTTTCCTCCAAAGCCTAGCCAGACTCGTAGCGGCTCGAAGTTCAAGCATTTTCGCATGCTGATCTTGCGCAATCTTCAGGGCTTCAGAGAAATACTGTTCTGCTGCCTGGACTGACGGGTCGGATTGTCCGAGCAACAGTTCGCCTTTCAGTCGGAGCAGTTCCGCTTGCCAAAACAGTTCTCCCCCAGTGATGGCAAGCGTTTGCGCTTCCTCAATGACGCCCAAGCCTTCCTCAATGCGGTGGTTCCGTAAATAGATTTCTGCAAGCAACGCCAATGTAAACGTGTTGTTGAGACCTGCACCTGTGACCCGAATGGCGGAAATCCCATTTACTAACTTGCCGAGACCTTTCTCTTGCCCATTTTCGGCCAACGCCCAGCCTTGAGAGGCCGTCGCCAACGCTAAACCTAATGCAAATGAGTATTGTGTGGAAAGCGCAATGGCTTCGTCGGCGAGCTCCAGCGTTCTATTCGGATCGCGGAGAGCGGAATAGATCCAGCAAAGGTATACTAAGGTAAAAACCCGAGTGAGTGGGTGCTCCAACTCCCGCGCCATGCCAATGGCCTCCCGCGCCATCGTTTCAGCTTGCCCAACCTCACCTAATATCCATAATGTTCTGGCCAGATAACTCCCCGCGGTTATCCCGGGATCTTGGGCGTAGCGTAAGGCCAGTGAACGGTGTTGATTCGGATCATCCAGGGATTTTGCGGCGAGCAGATGGGTTTTGGCGTCGTCAAACCGTCCAAGGAAGAAATAGGACGAACCCAAAATCCGATGAGCTTCAATGAGTAGATCCGCACTTTGCTCGCGGTTGGCCAGAGCGAGAAGATTTTCGGCTAGGTCGCGAGAATTGGCGAGTTGCCCTCTGACCTGATGAAATACCCATAATCCCCAAATGGCGCGAAACTGATGTACGGAATCGCTGTGCTCCTGTGACAGATCCTTCGCCCTGCGATAATTGTGTTCCACTTCGTCGGACGCATGTCCCTTGACTGACAGCAAGGGGACTCCGCGTGCGAGCAGGATCTCCAACTCCAAAACATTACGCTCCGGGCCTTGTGGCAGATCTTTGAGCAAATCCAGCGCCCTATTAAAATGATTGAGCGCTTCGATATTGGCTGATCGTTCCGCATCTCTCCGAGCTGCACGATGCCAATACTCAACGGCCGGACCAGTCAGCCCTGCCTCTTCATAGTGATACGCCAGAAGTTCCGGTTCCATTTTTATACGCTCGGCGAACCTACTCTCCAGTGTTTTGGCGATTCGCGCATGTAGCAAACGCCGGGGTTTCTTTGGGAGTGTGCTGTAGGCCGCTTCCTGGACGAGCGCGTGCTTAAAGTGGTATTTCGCAAGGGGTATCTCGCCCTCTTGGGAAATGAGCCCGGAGGCAACGAAATGGTCGAGTGCATTTTTCAGCTGGCTGTCCGGCACTTCGACCGTGGCCTGCAACAGCTCATAGGTGAATTCACGCCCTATCGCGGCTCCGGTTTGGACTATTTCCTTGGCCGGTCCCAATCGGTCCACCCGTTCCATGAGTAACGCGTGCAGACTGTCTGGGATGGGCAATTCCTTTAATGGGCCCTTCAAGGTAAATGACTCGTTTCCCTCAGTCAGCAGACCGGATGCCAGCACATTTTCTGTCAATGCTTCGATGTAGAGGGGGACGCCATCGGTCTTCGCCAGAATCGCCTGCTGCACCTCAAGCGGAAGCCCTTTTCCTCCTGTCATCGCCGCTACGAGTTCGGCGCTCTGCCGACGTGGAAGCCGACTGAGCGTGAGGAACGTCACGTGACTATATTCCGCCCATACCGGCTTGAAGTCAGGTCGAAAGGTAATCAGCAACAACACGCGCATCTGCCGGATACGGTCGATGATTCGCGTCAGGAGGTCCAGCGTCGTGGGATCAATCCAATGGGCATCTTCCATGATGAACAACACTGGCGTACGATCGGCCATCCTTTGGAGATAATGCACGAGCGCTTCCAGCGTCATGTTCTTGCGTTTTTCGGGTGACACTGTGAGCAGCGGGTTCCGGTGCTCTCCTCGGATCGAGAGCAGATCCGCCAGCAATGACACCGTGTCCTGGTTCTCGAGTCCGCTTTCGCGAGCCAGGACGTCGAGTTTCTCCAGTTGTGCCTGGGCGCTGTCCTGACTGGCCAATCCCGCTGCCTGCCGCAGACAATTGATCGCCGGATAGAGTGCCGTATTGAGATGATACGGTGAACATTGAAATTGAATCGTCTGGTACTGCGCATCGGCGAGGCGGTCGCACAGAGTATGGACTATTCTCGATTTACCGATGCCGGCCTCACCACAGAGGAGCACGACCTGTCCTTCGCCGTCGATGGCTTCACGCCAGCGACCCAACAGGAGTGCAATCTCCTGTTCTCTGCCGACGAAATTGGTTAAGTGGCTGGATCGAGAGGACTCAAAGCGGCTCGCCGACAATCTGAGACTCAGCACCTGCCAGGTTTGGACGGGTTTGTCGAACCCTTTAAGAGAAACAGCGCCATGATCCGCGAAATCGAATTCATTTCCTGCAAGACGTTTCGTCACCGGATCAATGATCAGTTGATTCGGTTGTGCCAGTGCTTGGAGGCGGGCGGCTAAATTGGGGGTTTCGCCGAATACTGACCGTTCCTTGGCGGTGTCCTGCCCCATGAGCTCGCCGACGACAACCTGACCCGTCGCGATCCCGATTCGTGCGGCCATACTAAACTCAGGATGGGGATTCTCGTGATTCAGCACCTTCACCGTATCCAGGATAGCCAGTCCGGCATAGACCGCCCGTTCCGCATCGTCTTCATGGGCATGGGGATACCCAAAGTAGACCAACAGCCCATCGCCCATGTATTTGGCGACATAGCCATTGAACCGACCGATCTCTTGGTTACACGCGTCGAGAAAACGCCGGGTAATTTCCTGAAGGTCTTCAGGGTCCACCCGACGGGACAAGACGGTCGAATCCACCAGATCACAAAACACCACCGTCAACTGGCGACGTTCGGCGTGATCTCGTTCGGGCGAGAATGGTGTGTCTGGACTGACGGCACTGGGGAGACTCCCCGAGGCCAATACGCCAGCGTCCGATGACAATTGCGCGATCGCCCGCAAGAGTGTTTTTCGATGCCCCAGTAAGACGCCCAGCGATTCCAGATCGCCCTGATTCAGCTCGGTGAGGACATCCCACGTAATCGCATTTTTTTCAAATGCTTCACGGTAGATCCCGAGGCCCAAGTCCTCCAGCCATGCTGAGACGCGATCATTCATATCGGATACATTCGATGGTAGATATTCCGGCGTGCGTCGGATAGGATTAATTGCTCTACATGTATCAAGGTACTCATTGCGGAAAGTAATCCTTCAAACCATGAAACACGAATGATGAACAGTGCTTCCACGGATACGATCCATAAACGGCCTTTCAGTCGACAGCTGGAGCGCCGGCTGGTCAGCTTGGCGATGATGGTCATCGCGTATTTGCTCGAGAAAGCCGTGTTACGTTCGATCAGACGCAAAGGCCCGAAGTCTTCGTCTCGGGACCGCACGGCATCGTAGTACACCATTGTCATCTTCAGCGCTCTCGCAGCATATCGATCACCAGCCCAACGGTTAATAGACCTGCGACGACTCCGAATGTGATCGGTACCCACTCGGCCACACCCGTCGACATGACCGTGAGTCCGCTGGCCAGGACACTTGCCGCAGCGGTCAGGCCGAGCGCCAGACGCCGTCCCGTGCGGCGCACCGTATCTTCCAGCGAGTTGGCCCGGAAATTCACCACAAGCTTTTGGCCAGGGCTGGCACCGATGAGGTGTTCGACCGCCTCGATCACGCGCAGGGCTCGTACTTTAAATTTTTGGGCTTGATATACGAGCGTCTTTGGATTGAGCGTCGCACCCATGCGCTGGATCACCCAGCGTGTCAAGAATTTACCGGCTACATCGTACGGATCGAGTGCTGGATCAAGCTCGGCGGTCGCCAGTTGTACCTGCGCGAGTGCTTTGACTGCGAGCGTGAGCGAGGCCGGTAGCGGTACCCCATGGCGTAACGAGACCGCGCTCATTTCTTGCAAAATGGGCCCGATCTGCATCTCGGCCAGCGCAGCCGTACGATATTTCGCCATCACCTCCCCGATCTCGCTTTGGAATTGGGGCACATCGAGATCGCCGCGATCGATGGCGCCCGTCATCATCAGTGTGACCTCCGTGACAAATGCGGCATCTTCCTGCCATAGGGCCATCAACAATAACAACAGATGCTCACGGAAGTCGGCTCCTACCACGCCGACCATCCCGAAATCGAGAAAGTAGACGCGGTCCTTCCACCACATCAGGTTGCCTGGGTGAGGATCGGCATGGAAGAAGCCATCGACGATGATCTGTTTGTAGTAGCTCTCCAGCAGTTGGCGGGCGGCCTGGATGCGCTCTGGACTCGCCGGTGCCTGCCTGATCGGTATGCCCTGGATCTCTTCCATCACCAATAATCGGGCCGTGGAGAGATCCCGGTACAGGCGGGGTGCGGCAAGGCGATCATAGCCTGTGAGCACCGACTGCATTCGCTCGATGTTGTCGGCCTCCTGACGGAAGTCGAGCTCACGGTGGAGCGAGGTGGAGAGATGCTTGAACACGGCCTCCATATCGATCACCCGATTGAGCGCAGGACGCTTTCCGACTTTCTCGGCAAACACTTCGAGCAGGGCGAGATCCTGTTCGATTTCAGCACGAGCAGTGGGCCGTTGAACCTTGACGACGACCCGATCACCGCTTTCGAGTGTCGCACGGTGGACCTGAGCAATTGTGCCTGCGGCGAGGGGATTCGGGTCAATCGACTTGAACACATCCTCCCATGGTACGCCCAATTCCTGCTCCGAAACCTGGACTACGGCGCGCTCAGTCAGGGGTGGCACGTGGCTCTGCAACAGGGCAAGTTCCTCAATGTATTCGATCGGAAGGAGATCCGGGCGGGTTGACAAGACTTGTCCCAGTTTCGAGAATGTCGGACCCAGCTCTTCCAAGGCCGTCCGTAAACGCTTGGCCTGCTGACGCCGGATGGTCGTATCCTGCTCGTCGGATTGGCCGAACAGCTCTGTGAGGCCATGTTTTGCCATCACCGTGGAGATGTGCGTCGCACGCGATACCAGCCGAGGCTCAAAAGGCGGAGTGTCATCCTTCGGTCGGTGAGCTTGTACCGAGTCTGAAACCTGCTCACCGGTAGAGGCCACGGTGTTCACGATAATCACGGTGCAGCGGGCATTGTGACTGATGCGGTTCGGTACGTTGCCAAGCAAAAACTCCTTTCGTCCCGCCATGCCAAAATTGCCGACCACCAGGACATCGATGGCTTCCTGCTCGACGGCCCGGACGATCGCCAATGCCGGATCGGCATCAACGACGACCAGGGCATGACCGCGCTCCCCGGCGATCTGCCGCGCGAAGTGCGCCAGTTCATTGTTGGCGGTAGTAACGCGTGTTTGTTCGGCTGCGCCGAATTCTGTGGTGGACGGATACTGCGGCACCACCACCTGTACCACGAATAGCTCTGCGTCGTAGCGGTCGGCAAACCCGGCGGCCCAGTGGACGGCCTGGTCGGCGGTTTCGGAGCGGTCGGTGCCGACCATCACGCGCCGTATGACGCTACTTTCCAGATCACTTTTCATAAGCGCAGTTAACTGTTTAGACCGTACAGCATCGCTTTTCACAGGATCACGTACGTGAAGTTCTGCCTACGTTTAAGTATCACGACTATACGTGTAGCGTGTCAATGTAGTGCCCCACTTAAATCGTGGACCGGTTGCTTAGTGAGCTGGATTCCGGAACCGACTGAATTTATTGAAAAGCCATTGCAGAAGAAAACTCTGTGTGGCGCTGGCAGCCGGCCCGTCCGTGCTTCAACTAGCGTAGTGGTCTGAACGCCGCGCGGATCTCGGCAGAGCCATCTGCTCGGTGACGGCATTTCCCCAATCGCCGCCTTGCGCCACATATCGTGTGTATCCGAGCCGCTTCATCACCCCGGTCCAGGCACGTGCGATGCGGATAGGATCCCAGCCGGTCGCGGTGGGCTTCCCGGAATACCCGTAGTCCGGCAGCGAAGGAATTACTACATCAAAAGCGTCTTCCGCCTTTCCACCATAGGCGGTAGGCTCGGTGAGCGGGCCGATGATCTTCAGCTGTTCAATGATCGATCCGGGCCACCCGTGCGTGACGATGACCGGCAAAGCGTTCGCCTGTTTCGAACGGACGTGAATGAAGTGGATGTCGAGCCCATCGATCGTGGTGACGAATTGCGGCAGGGCGTTCAGCCTCGCCTCCACCTTTCGCCAGTCGTAATCGGTCGCCCAATAGTGCGCGAGCTTCTGCATGGTCGCGAGCTGCACGCCTTGCGACTGATCTGAGACCGTCTCCTTATCGGGCCACCGTGTCGCCGCGATGCGTCGGCGGAGGTCGAGGAGCGCCTCTTCCGGAATGTTGTTGTGGAAGGGACGGATTGCGTTGTCTTCGGCCACCGCGATGACGGAGGCCTGGGCATCGGCGGCTGGAACGGTCTGTGAGTAGCTGGGGCCGGCGAGCAGGAGTAGGCCGAAGGCACCCGCGGCTGCTAAGGTGGCAAGTAAGCGGCGTCGGGCAGGCGCGAATGATACTGCAGACATGATCATTCTCCTTCGAGGAAGAACGAGCATGACGATGTACGGCACTTTTTCAAGGGTCATGGTGGACTCCTTCTTTAGAGAACGGTTCGTTGTATATCCGATTCAATCGAATGCGATGCCCCTATGTGATCACACGAGAAGACGAGTGAAGACGAATTCATTGGACGGTGGTATCGGTGATACTTTGGTATCGGTCGCGCGATGAGGTAGAGATGATTGGCCGCCCCATCCGTCATCAGGAAGATCACGTTGAGCTTCCCCGACAACATTCTCAAACGCGCCTTCTTCGTCTTGTGGCTGATCATGGAAGCCCGCATGTGGATGATGAACATTCCGAAGTAGGCGGCGGGTGCGTTCGCCGCCGCTACGTCATGAAGCCACGGACGAGCTGCGCAATCTGATCCGCTGCGGTATCGAGCGCGAAATGACCCGCGTCGAGGACGTGGAGTTCGGCCTTCGGTACATCGCGGCGATAGGCCTCCGGTTCCGAAAGCTCGAAAGACAGGTCGTATTTGCCCCAGAGGACGAGAAGCCGAGGCTGCTTCTCGCGCATCCAAGCCTGCCACGTGGGGTAGGCGTCCACGTTCGTGCGGTAGTCGTAGAAGAGATCGCTTTGAATATCGGCCTCGCCTGGCTTATTTAGGAACGCGTATTCGTCGATCCAGAGATCGGGATCGTACTTCTCGGGGTTCGGGTCGTTGCCGACGTGCCGTGTTCGAGTGGTGTCCAGAGAGAGCAAGTTAACCCGTAGCGCGGCCTCGTGTGAGGCGCGGTCCGCCCAGAACGCACGCCTTGTCTTCCAGTTCGCGCCAAGGCCTTCATTGTGGGCGGCGGCATCTTGAACGATCAGGGCTTCGACGCGACCCGGATGAGCGAGCGCCATCCGAAAGCCGACCGGTCCGCCGTAGTCTTGCATGTAAAGGGTGTACGTGGTCAGGTTCAACATCTCGGTGAAGTGATCCATCACCTTGGCGAGGTTGTCGAAGGTGTATGAGAACTCCTTTGGTGTCGGCGCATCGCTGTGCCCGAAGCCCGGATAGTCGGGAGCGACCATGTGAAACTGGCCCGCCAGCCGCGTGAGCAGCGGTTCGAACATGCGCGACGACGACGGAAGTCCGTGAAGCAGCAGAATGGTCGGGGCGTCTTTCGGCCCGGCTTCGCGGTAGAAGATAGAGAGGCCGTCCAGGTTCACTGTACGGTACGAGATATGCTGGGCCATCGCAGACTCCTTCGACAGAGCACGTTGCGGGACAGTCGGTTTCCATATGTACGGGCGGCGTGTTCAACCTATCCGCACGATAAGCCCATAGCCCTGTGCTCGTTTTGGTTTAGACCCCATCCCCTACTTCTTGGCACAACGAGGGTCTGCCCTCTGAATCTCTGCGATCTTCTGATCATCGAATGGGATAGGAGCACAGCCGTGCCCCTTTTCACAGACGAAATCAAACTTCGCCGCTGGCTGATGACAGCTTAGACAGGTGACCCCTTGCGAAAGATTGACCACTCTCTCTCCTCGATCCTTGATCGTGGTCCCTTCCTTGGAGGCATCCAGAAAGAAAAATTCCCAGCCATTCGTGTTGGGAAACTTCTCACGCGGATGCTTCACCATGGCTTCAAACGGAATGAGCTGGAGGATGGTGCCAACGGGATACTCCTTGTCCGGCACTCGGTCTCTGAAGATCCGCATTGCCTCTTTCAATTTCCCCGGATCAGAGTGCTTAAAGTACGTGTTTCTGACCTTTGGCCAGTCAAGGATGCAACCAAAGGTTTGTTCAGTAACGGCAATATCCTCAGCCGACGCGCTGGACATCATACAGAAGAGGATCCCAGCCACAAGGACGCTCCGTTTAAACATACAAACGGAGAATCGGCACAAGAGCGCAATGCGATGACGCATGTGGGTTACTCCTTCCTTGGTTATTACCCTCCGACGCGGAAGGGCTCGCGGCTTTATTTTCAACATGAGCCGGGCAACCAGACCGAGCCACGTCATCCTCAGGGAGAACATGGCATGTAACCTCGGCGGCAAACGTGTCATCAATTACGGCCGGTAATAAGATGTGGTTCACGTAGGTCGGGATCGTCTTGAGCGCAACACGTAGCAGGCCCGCCATGACTTGTTCCTTCGCGTACTTGATGCCGAGCCGTTCCGAGACTCTGGTGTTGGCCCACCTCGCCCTCTTCTCGGACGAGAAAATACAACCCCGGGCAGGGTGTTGGCCTTGCAGTTCGCAGAGTTTCCGGTGTTTCCCGGTGTGATCGGAAAGTTCGTCGTCAGGGAAAGTGGCGCCAGGAGCGATGGCAGCTCGCATGGTGAAAACCTCCACCGGTTGGATACCCGCCGCCGGATTATGGCTCATCCTGTGAGCGGTCTCTACCACAAGGAGGCCAACGCGATTCCAGCACGAAACGTGATGCAAATTAGCTTCCCCGGGGGATGAAGCCGGGAACCCCGGTCTCTACGACTCTGTTGAATCGATAGCGCGTTTGAATCGCGCTGATTTCATTTATCGCGCTTTCCGATAGAAAAGAAGCCTCTAAGCTCTCTCTCAGATGATTCACTTTCGTCGACGTCGTGAGAATCGCGGTGCCGCGTTGCACGCCCCATGCGATGCAGACCTGAGCCGGGCTCATGCCCGCTCGGCTGGCTACATTTTTTATGACTGGATCGTCGAGCAGCTTCGGTTCGAAAGAGTGGCCTAGCGGCGCGAACGCAAGGAAGACAATGCCCGATTGTTTGCAGAACTCCAGCAGCTCCCATTGTGGAAGATACGGATGGGATTCCACTTGCACGACGGCAGGGCGGATTCTTGCTGACCCATCAACTTCCCTGAGCTGCTCGAGATTGACATCGGCAAGGCCAATGGCTCCGCATTTTCCTTCTTCCACCAATTGTTCCAGAGCGCCCCACGTGTCCAGCAGAGTCACCCCATGATCGTAGATGACTTCGCCCCGCTCATCCCGTGGGTCTTGTTCTGCGCCGGGCTGGAAAGCAAACGGGGTGTGGATCAGATAAAGGTCAACATAGTCGACTCGAAGAGCCCTGAGACTTGCTCCGAAAGCGGGCTTGACGCGCTCCGGCCGGTGGTTGTTGTTCCAGAGCTTCGTGCCGACAAAGATTTCCTCGCGCTTCACGCCTCCTTTTCCGAGCACCTCCTGAAACGCCTCTCCGACGGCCTCTTCGTTGCGATAACGCTCCGCGCAGTCGAATTGACGAAAGCCAATCTCCAAAGCCGCCTTGGTTGCGCGTACAGTGTCATCTATATTTGGGATTAGTGTCCCGAAGCCAAGAGCAGGAATTTCTGCTCCATTCTTCATGGGTATATTCGTGTCCGAGAGTTTTGCCAAGTTTTTCATTTTTTCCCTCAAACAAAGATGTGGCTAGCGATTCTAGATGTCGATTACCACGTCTTCCTGGGGGCGCGAGCAGCAAATTAATAGGTTCCCTGCCGCTGGAGGCTCGAGCGGATCAGGATCATACTTCACCGACCCGGAAATCAACCCGCACTCACAGGTATGGCAAACTCCGGTCCGGCAAGACCAGCGCACCGGGACGTCGCAGGCTTCGGCGAGCTCCAACAGGCTCTGGAACTTGGGATCCCAAGAGACGGTGAGGCCGGCGCGAGCAAATGAAATTCTTGGACCTCCGCCGGGCAACCCCTCAGGCACGTGCGGTAGCGGGCGCGGGGCTTTCTTCACACCCGGCGTGACAGACTTGCCTGAACCGAAAATCTCCGTGTGGACGCAATCACGGGCCACGCCCCAACCATCGAGTCCGGCGGTGAAATCCTCAAGGAAGGCGGGAGGGCCGCACAGATAAAAATCGAATTCGCGGGGTGCGCCAAGCTTTTCGAGGACCATGACGGTCAGTCGGCTGGCCGCATCGAAGTCGACGCCCAGCCGGTCGGTCGAGTCAGGCCGGCTGTACTGGACGTAGCTCCGGGCATGAGGCAGCTGAGCCAGCAAATCGCGTGCTTCTCGGGCAAAGGGATGATCCCGGCGGTTGCGCGCTCCATAGATCCACCAGACCAGGCGCGGCGACACGTGTGCTGCAAGCGCATGAAGCATGGCCATCACCGGGGTCACACCGACGCCGGCGCTCAACAGCACCACAGGAAGATTGCCGCGCCGAAGGATGAAGGCACCGCGCGGCGCGCTGACATCCAGGACATCGCCTACACGAAGCTGCGTGGTCAGATACGTGCTGGCGATTCCGTGCGGCTCCTCCTTAACGGTGATGCGGTAATGACCGGCGTCCGGTAGATCGGACAGCGAGTAGCTGCGCAAAACCGGAGGCGCGTCAGCTTTAGGACAGAGTCGCAACACCACGAACTGCCCGGGCAGAGGGATGGTCAGAGGACGAGCGTCAACCGGCTCCAGCAGCAGGGAGACCACACTGCTGCTCTCGCGATCCATTCTGGCCACTATGAGAGGCCGGAATCCTGGAGCAGCCGTGACCATCTGGTCGGGTGACGCCAGTCCGGCATTCCCTATGCGCGAACCCGGCTGCGTCATCTGCCCCAACAGAGCCTCAAAGGAAGACTTCCAGCCCTGGCTCAGGGCCGGGATGCGCAAAGCCCGCTCAAGATCTTCTTTGGCGGGTGCGGGGAGATAGAGTAGCGCGTCGACCGCGGCGACCGTGAGGCGTTCAGGGCCCTCGGCAACTTTGACGATTTCATCGCCGGCGCCCACCTCGCCCTCTTCTAGGACGCGAAAATAAAACCCCGGGCGGTGATGTGCGACCAGCAAAGCCGCCATCCTGGGCTCATCCATTCGAATGCCAACGCGGTAGCACGTCACACGCGGCTGCGTAACCTCGAAGAGCGCGCCGCCGATGCGATAACGATCGCCGACGCAGACCTCGCTGTCGGCCAGACCTTCCACCGTGAAGTTCTCTCCGAATTGCCCGAATGTGAAATCGCCTCGCTTCAGTTCACGCTGCCAATAGTGATAGGAATCCATCTGGTAGACAAACACAGCGCGGTGTTCTCCACCGTGACCTGCTAGATCACCTTGTGCGTCACCATCGATGTTGAGCCGCCCAACCAGGCGCCGTCCCTGCACTGGCTCCTTCCACACGGACGTGTAAACAGTCTTCCCACGCCACGTAATCTCGCGGGGATTACCCACGTTGACTGACAATAACCGTGACAGCATGTGACTAACCCTCAGAAGCATTCCTCGTCGCCAGCTGGATCAGGGCTGCACCTCCAAGATCACTTCCAGTTCGACCGGGGTGCCGAGCGGGAGACTTGCGACGCCATACACCAGGCGGCAAGGGTTCTTGTCTTTTCCGAAGACGTCTTGCAGCAACTCCGAAGCGGCGTCGGCGACTTTCGGCTGATCGCGGACATCTCCCGAAGTGGCCACCGCTACGCCGAGCCGGACGATACGCGTCACCTTGTCGAGCGATCCCAAATGCTGCCTCGCAACAGCGAGGGCGTTGAGCGCCGCGAGATGAGCCGCCTTGCGCCCCGCTTCCACATCGAACTCCGCGCCGACGCGCCCCACGAATTTCGCTCTGTGGCCTTCCGTGGGAAGCATCCCGGTCAGAAAAAGCAGATTGCCCGTCCGCACCGCTTCCACATAGGTGCCAAACGGCTCAGGTGGCGCCGGGAGTTTGATGCCGAGCTTGGCGAGACGGTTCTCGGCGGTTATTGCATTTGTGGTCATGACGAAGGCTCCATCTAATTAATTACCAGCGGCCAAAATGAGCACCGCCATCCACGTACAGGATGTCACCCGTGACCGTCTCGGCTTCAGTCAGGTACATGACCGCGTCCGTGATATCCTTGACCGTCGAAGGCCGACCCATCGGCGACTGGCTCTCCATCACGTCCTTCGGAGTATCCCGGTGAAGCGGCGTGTAGACGACGCCCGGCGCGACAGCGTTCACGCGGATGCCGTTTTTCGCGTACTCCATTGCAAGGTGCTGGGTGATCGTTTCAAGACCGCCTTTGGTAACCATCGGCACCGCCGCCGTGACGCCACGAATCGGGTTGCGAGCAAGGGCTGCCGTGATCGTGACGATGCTCCCGCCGGCCTTCTGCGCTAACATTTGCTTGATGGACAATTGGGTGACATACAGGAAGCCCTCGAGGTTCGTCGAGACGAGTGACTTGAAGTCTTCGGCCGTATAGTCCGTGAACGGCTTGGTGATGAAGATGCCGGCGCTATTGACCAGTGCGTCGATCGACTTGAAACGAGACAGCGCCGTCTCGATGATCTTGACGGCAGTGGCTGGTTTGCCGATGTGGCCGTCCACCAGAGCGACCTGGTTGGAAGCCGCGACCTCGCTGGATTGGGTCACCTTCCGGGAATTGGCAACGACGTTGAAACCCCGTTCGACAAACCCCTTCACGATTGCCGCACCGATCCCCTGCGAGGCTCCGGTCACGATGGCTGTCTTCCGTGAGCTGCTCATGTTGTTTACCTCGAACATGTCTTGTCACTAGAAACAATCCGCGTCGGTACCGTCGACCGCCGAGTACTGTCTCCTACGCAAAGGGTTCCAGTTTGGATAAGACGGTGGGGAGAAATTCTGCAACCGTCGGATGAATATGCATTGCGCGCTGTACGACCGTATACGGCGCCTTCGCATACATGGCGTCCAGCAAAACGTGAACGACTTCATCGCCTCCGGTACCAAGGATCGCCGCACCTAGAATCTGTTTTGTGTCGGCATCAACAGCGACTTTGATGAAGCCTTGAGTTTCTCCCTTCTCAACGGCCCGGCTCACTCGGCTCATCGGATGTTTCGTCGCGAGTGCAGCACGCCCAGACTTCCGTATTTCGGCGTCTGTCATGCCGCATCGGCCTAGCGGCGGATCTGTAAACAAAGCGTACGTCTGGATTCGGTCTGACACGCGGCGTTGGTCTCCGTTCAGGAGATTGTCCGCAACGATCTCGTAATCGTTGTAAGAAGTATGCGTAAAGGCGCCGCGGCCGTTGCAGTCACCCAGGGCCCAGACGCCGGGCACGTTCGTTTGCAGTTGATCGTCAACGATGATGTGGCCGCGTTCGTCGGTCGAAACCCCGGCCCGGTCGAGACCCAGGTCGTGCGTGTTGGGAGTACGTCCCACCGCTAGAAGAACATGAGTGCCTAATACATGCGGCGGACCTTCGGCGCATTCCATGCCGACGGCGATACGGCTGTCACGCTTCGCCAATGTTATACATTTCGCATTCAACCGAATCTGTATCCCCTCTGCCTCCAAAATTTGGCGCACGGCTTCGGAAATATCTTCGTCTTCACGCCCAATCAGGCGCGGTCCCATCTCGACGATCGTGACTTCGCTCCCGAAGCGGCGATACATCTGACCGAATTCCAATCCGATATAACTTCCGCCGACGATGACGAGATGCTCCGGCAGGAAGTCGACCTCCATTATCGATGAGTTTGTGAGAAATGGGACATCCTGAATCCCCGGCATCGCGGGAACAGAGGCGCGTCCGCCAACGTTGATGAAAATTTTGTCGGCTTCCAGGACTTCATCGTTGACCGCGACCGTGTGGGACGACTGGAAGCGGGCATGGCCTTGGATGACCGTACAGTTTTTCTGTCCTCGCAGCCATTCCTCCACACCCCTGTTCGACCGTCCGGAAACTTCATCCTTGCGTGCCTTCACACGTTTCATATCGACGCGCACATCGCCGTTGACAGCAAAACCATATTCGGCACCTCGGCGGGCAACATGGGCCACGTACGCGCTGGCGACGAGCGTCTTTGTCGGGATACATCCCGTATTCACACAGGTGCCACCAAACTTGTGACGTTCAATAATGGCGGCTGTCATGCCCGCGGCCGCAAACCGCGCAGCCAAAGATGGACCTGCCTGGCCGGTTCCGATGATGATGGCATCGAATTGTCGCGACACGAGGCACCCCCTTTCAGGAAGATCGCAGGCACCTTCGGCGAGCGCGCCGGCGCCGATGACGATCACATCGTAGTCGCTTACGTCGGCAGCTCCGTTCCAGCCTGCTCCGCCGCCATGTACGCGGCGTACCAGTCGGACCAGTTCTCGTCGCGCTGCCCCCCCATGCGCTTTTCGTGCTGTCCGTGGGCAGCTTCCGCACGCCGAAATGCGCTCGCCAGATCATTGGCCGATGCGAAGGTCGTCGCCGCGGAGTCGATGCGCCCTGGCAGCCGCGTTGTGATCTCCTGGAGCAGCCAGCCGTTGCCATCGGGATCATGGAACGAGGCGAACGAACGGTAGCTGCGATGCTCGGGGTCGCGACCGCTGACCCGATGTCGACCAAACAGGTAGGGTTCGTCCGTGCCAGCGTACACACCGGCGGCGTCGTGGAACACCTCGCTGATCTTGACGCCGCGACCGAGCAGCTCTTTGCGGGCAGCCTCGATGTCGGAGACGATCAAGTACAGGCCCTGGGCGGAACCGGGTGCAGCCGCGGTGACGTTCTTGCCGAAGATGACCGAGCACCCGGAGCCAGGCGGCGTGAACTGCATAATGCGGAAGTCTTTACCGCTGTCGTACTCGGCGTCGAGGCGCCACCCGAGCTTCTCACCGTAGAACTCTTTGGCGCGGTCGATATCCGAGACGGGGATGACGACTATCTCGAACTTCATGTCCACTTTCGCGACGCTCGCGTCGCTGGTCGGGGCGGTACTTCGACTTTCATATGTTTGATTTGCCATGTTCTCCCTCCTATACATTTATCTAACTCGAAAGTCAGATCTGTTTAATGTGCATCCTCAGACACTCAGGACGCTTTTGCCGACGCGGTGAATGCCGACGCATTCTTCCTGACGAACTCCTGCATGCGCAACGGCCTTTTCCCAGTTAGCGTGAGCACGTCGTCGGACATCCGGTCGTAGCGTCCCGCGGGGTGCAGATCGTCCATGGTCGCGAGGTGGTTCACTAGGGTGAATCGGCAAACCTCGTTGGAGCAGCCCGTCGCGCCAAGGTCTGACCGGAATGTCATGAAAGGTGATCGTGCGGCCAAGTCCCTTCGAATACTCGTGTGCATAGAAGTGCATGGTCGCGGACTGCGGACCGGTCAGGTGGTAGACCTTGCCGATGTGCGGCTGTGGATTGGCGAGCAGCGCGGCGATCACGCGCTCAACGTCCTCCACCGCAATCGGCGAAGTCTTGCCCTCGCCGACATGATGACCTCCTTCCTAAGAGATCTTGTTGCGCGGACCTTTGTTCGCGACGCAGGAATCAGAAATCCGCGTCCAGCACGATGCGATACCGGGCCTTGCCTGCTTCAAGTCGGGCAAAGGCCTCGTTGATCTGGCTCATCGGGAAGTGTTCGGTCTGTGGCGCGACATGGTGCCGTGACGCAAAGTCGAGCATCGTCTCGATCGCCACCGGCGAGCCAGTCGGCGAACCCGAGACGCTACGCTGCCCCATGATGAGCGAGAAGGCTGCGACCGGGATCGGTTCCAGCACGACACCGACAACGTGTAACCGGCCGTTCGGTGCAAGGGTGCCGATCATCGCGTCCCAATCGAGCGTCACGTTGACAGTGCTGATCAGGAGGTCGAGGCTGCCGCCGAGTGTCTTGATCGCCGCCGAGTCCTTGCTCAACACGACGTGATTTGCCCCGAACCTTTTGGCATCATCAAACGTGCGCTCGCTCGACGTGAAGGCTGTCACGTCGCAGCCGTACGCGGCGGCGAACTTCACCGCCATGTGCCCCAACCCGCCGAGGCCGATGATGCCCACCCGGTCGGTCGGCTTGGCGAACATGGCCAGCGGCGAGAAGACGGTGATCCCCCCGCACAGGAGCGGCCCGGCGTCGGCGAAGTTCAGCTTCTCCGGCAGCGGGATGGCCCAAGCCCAATGCGTGCGGATGTGGGTCG
>DATHTZ010000363.1:0-2774 GCA_035462675.1 Nitrospiraceae bacterium
GGATTGACCATTCGGCCAGTTTCCCAGATAAACATCTGTCCAGGGCGGACTTCCTTAGCGCGACAAGCCTTGGCATAGGCGTCAAAGTTCTCCGGCCAGGCTTGCTTGAATTGCAAAGCAATACCTTTGCCCATAAAACCGTCGCAGTTGACAGTATTGACAAGGGCTTCGACGTCAGCTTGGAGGAGATTACCTGTGGCGTTACGAATCATGTGTGGAAAAGTCGCCAATAATTAATACCAATCCCAATCAATCCTGACCACCTTTCTTTGCTCCATAAGGAAAGCCACCGAGCGCTTTAAACCTCTGCGCCGTGACAGAGGCGGCATGCTAATCCGTCATCCGGCGCATGAAGCCCACCTCGCCGAATAATCGTATCGAGGTTATCCACGTGCGTGAAGCGAAGGATCGGGGTAGGAACAGGAGGCATCAATCCTATGCTCCAAGAGTCGGCTGTCGGGAGAAACGCACATCCTGATACAGATACTTCTGGAAACCTGCGAAGACCTTTCCGATCTCTTCGGGCTTTCCCAAGTCGGCCACGGCGTCGGAAATGGCGTCGTGGTATTTGAGTTTTAACAGGGGTGAGAGTTTGTCCTGCGCGAGTTCCTCCACGCCGACTTTCACATATTGCGCCAGCACGAAATCAAGAAAGACCTGCTGCTTGCTGTTGAAGTGGGTACTGATTTCCACCTTGGCCTTCTCCGCTCGTTCCTGGCGTGTGAGTGGCGGTAGAGCATAGGCCACGTGGGCCAGCACGTCGAAGAGATCGCTGTTCTCGGCATCGATAATTCTTTGCATTTCGGACATCTGTTCATGCCCAAATCCTTTCTCGGCGAGTCCTTGTAACAATTTGGATCGCGTGCCTGGAAGGCTCCAGAGAGCGCGGAGTTCTGCTTCGTCTTGGAAAAACTCGGGGAGCTTGCCGAAAAGCATTTCTAGGAATTGCTGCGCGGACATGGGCGTGCCGTCTGGGTGCCAAAAGGTCGTGACCATCATGTGTTGGATGGTACGGGCTTTGCCGTCGGCGAGTTTGACTTTGATTTTCTGCTTCTTGACGTAGTCAGCAGCAGCCTTCTCATGCATCCCTTTAATCTGAGGGTCCTGCGGAGGTGGATAGGGCTGATCCTTGCGTGTCGGTTCCGGCTCGATCGGCTCGCCGTCCCACTCGGGATCGTTAAAATGGTGGTGCGCCTTCACGAAGTCATAGATCGTGAAGTAGTCCTTCCCGTCATACAGACGGGTGCCTCGTCCGATGATCTGCTTAAACTCAATCATCGAGTTGATCGGACGCATCAGCACGATATTACGAATATTTCTGGCGTCCACGCCGGTTGAGAGTTTCTGCGATGTGGTCAGGATGGTGGGGATGGTCTTCTCGTTGTCTTGAAAGTCTCGGAGGTGTTGTTCGCCGAGTTCACCGTCATTAGCCGTGACTCGCTGGCAGTAGTTCGGGTCTGTGCTCGTCTTCATCTGGTTGATGAGGTCGCGCACGGCCAGTGCATGATCCTGCGTGGCACAGAAGACCAGCGTCTTGTCCTGCTGGTTGATCTGCTCCATGAACACCTTCACGCGGTGAGCTTCGCGTTCCTTGATCTCGATGATCTTGTTGAAGTCGGTTTCCGTGTAACGCTTCTTGGTTTCGATCTCGCCCTCGATGAGCTTGTCGTCCGGCGTATAGACGTACTCGTCGAGCGTCGTAGAGATTTGCTTCACCTTAAACGGTGTGAGGAAGCCGTCGTTGATGCCGTCTTTCAGCGAGTAGATGTAGACCGGCTCGCCGAAGTAGGCGTAGGTGTCCACGTTGTCCTTGCGTTTGGGCGTCGCCGTGAGGCCAAGCTGCACCGCTGGGGCGAAGTATTCGAGGATGCCGCGCCAGTTGCTTTCATCGTTGGCACCACCCCGATGGCACTCGTCGATGACGATGAAATCGAAGAAGTCAGACGGATACGCTCCAAAATAGGGCGTGTCCCCTGGTCCGCTCATGAAAGTCTGGAAGATCGTGAAGAACAGGCTCGCATTCGTCGGGACTCTCCCTTTTTCGCGGATCGACTCCGGCTTGATTCGAACGAGCGCTTCGTCCTCGAAGGCAGCGAATGAAGTAAAATCGTTGTAGGCCTGGGTGGCGAGCGTATTACGGTCTGCCAAGAACAGAATGCGCGGGCGTCTCGACGGTTCGCGACTCAGGTTCCAACGAGATTGAAAGAGTTTCCACGCAATTTGAAAAGCGATCGAGGTCTTTCCCGTGCCGGTGGCCAGGGTGAGGAGAATCCGATCATCGCCATTGGCGATTCGCTCCAACACTCGCTCGACGGCAATTTCCTGATAGAAGCGAATGGTCCAACTTCCGCTCTTATCCGGAAATGGCACGGTGGCGAAACGGTTTCGCCAGGCGTTTTGTTTGGCAAAGGTCAGGTTCCAGAGTTCGTCCGGGCTGGGATAGTGCAACACATCGCCTTCCGTGCCCGTTTCCATGTCGATGCCGTAGACGCCCTGGCCGTTGGTAGCGTAGGTGAAGCGGATGGCGAGCTTCCCCGCATAGTTCTTGGCCTGCCCTACACCTTCGGTCAGTTCTTCATCCCATGCCTTGGCCTCTACGATTGCCAGTTTGTGGTTGCGATAGACCAGCACATAGTCGGCGATCAACGGCTTGCTGCGTCTCCCGTGGCCTTCGATACGGCCCAGCGTGATGGGATATTCTCGGAGAATGCGGCTGCCCTCGACAACGCCCCAGCCCGCCGCTTTCAGCGCGGGATCAATATGCTCGGCTCTGG
>DATHTZ010000364.1:0-5700 GCA_035462675.1 Nitrospiraceae bacterium
AGGAGAGCACGGCAGGTGGTGCAAAAACTCCTGGCCAGTCACTGGTTGGACCTCCAGCCTAGTATGCTTTCGGAGGGAGGATCAAGTGAGTCAGTGCGATCCGGACCCCCTGATGAGGTTCCGCAAGATTTCCAAGAGGTGCCGCGTTGCAAAAGATCTACTTTCAGTTTCTTCAATGGGTTTTTGCGTCAAAGAAATATCTAGTTTCTTGTATGCTTGTCGGAATGCATGTATTGGTTCTGCAAAATCAGTGCCCTTAATATTCTCTCGGGTTCCATTATCTGGCTCGCGGATTATCCAGCCCCATCCATATTCTTCATAAATCTCTTCTCCCGCATCTATAAATACGAGCCTTAATTTTTTTCCTAACCGATCGCGAACCTCCTTGGCCAGCTCAGCCGGAGAAATATACCCGTTAAGTGCTTTATTCGTTACAACTCCCTTCAAACTTTCTTCCCAGCCAACGTAACAATGATTCACAACAGCAATCGCTTTTTCAGCTTGCGCTACATCCTGAAATAAACGATTGAAGAGGAATGTGTACTTGCGGTTTATCGCCTTTATGTCTTTTCCCGTAACTGAAAATATCACACCTGGATACTCCCCCCATGTTCTTGGAAAATCATGATGATGCAACACGTTAAGTTTATAGTTATAAACCGTATTGTGTTCAGTTGGAGGGGTTATAAACAAATCTTCTTTGCGCACATTAAATTCGAACCCCTTCTCAATCATTTTTAACATTGATTTTGCGGGAGTGGTCCACCAATCAAATGGGTACGCACGTTCAAAGCCAAAATAATTACGCAAATTCCAAGAATTTTTACAGTTTGGACCAAGACTGAAAATGAGGTCCGTTGGTTTTAACATATTTTTTTAAGCGATTTTTTTTCGCCATTTTTGAAACATTTACACGTTGCGTATTACGCCAGTCAGAGAGACAAAGTCAAATCTGGTTTGCGCATAACTTGAAGGATAGCTTTTCAGACGGCGATCTTCTGTTGTTCAGGCGGATTGTTTTGCGCATGTCTACCATCCTTAAGCGTTACTCTGCTCAGCAATACGCCGATCTTGTCGGCACCGTAAATTCTGTCCCATGATTTTTCTGCTTCTTGAATCAGCTTGAAAGCCAGCCCAAGGAATGTCGGGTGCGACTATTGGTCAATGGCAAGCCATCGGGCCAAACGATGGGAATAAAAAGTATCGATCCTCAGCGCACAGTCACAGTCCTGATGTTTAAAGGGAAAGAAACGGGTATCTCGAAGGCAGAGATCTCGCCCGACGGAAAGGTCCTCAAGGTCGAAATCGATTACGCGAATTCGAACCCCATCGGAAAAGAGATCAAGTACTGGGGCAGACAGTAAGTCATGACAATCTCATCGTGCTTCGAATGAGCAACGCATCGAGGTGCCTGGAAGCGGTGGTGCGGCGATCGAGGATGCAGGAGTTTGCGGTGGAGAATCTCGCTTCGAGCCACACATGCATGCTTGGTTACAGCACTTTAAAGCGGTTGGGCCGAGAACCTGCAGAGATTACTCCATGATTGATGACCGACCCGAACGCGACTCAAGCGGGTAAAAGGGGGAGGGAAAGTCCCGCTAAGACAGCTCTCATCTTGTCCTTCTCTCGTAGAGAGCAGGAGCCATCAATGGTGTCGTGCGCACTATTAGCGTTCTCCTCAGTATGGTAAAATAATTATATGAGTTTATTTGAACCGGTTCATGTCATCTACGATGGTCAATGCCTCTTTTGTATCAGGAGTCTGAAGTTGTTTCGTGCGGTCGACTTCATGCACGTACTCGACTTCTACGATGCCCACGATGAAAGCCGGATCTCGATGACGTTCCCAGAATTGCACGATGCAGATTTCGATAACGCCATGTTCGTCGTGACCGAGAGCCGGCAGGTTTCACGAGGATTTTTTGCATTTCGACGGATGATTTGGAGCAGCCCTGTCACCTGGCTTCTCATCCCCGCTTTCTATTTTCCTGGCGCCGCGTTTGTAGGGACTCGGATCTATGCATGGGTTGCCAAGAATCGCCTGAAGTTCGGGTGCCGCTCAGATGCCTGCACGCTTCCATCCCTCTCGCACAAGAACCCGTCGTAAGACCTTCAGAGCACTTGCGAGGCTTCTAACGAGGAGCGGTTGAAGAAATCTATCCTAATTGTGCCGCGCTTGCATCTTCGTGGAAGTCATCTTCTCTCCACGCCCTTCCTGTACCCGGAGTTAAACCACCATCGAAGGCCATGAGTCCAACTGGATGGAGACGGTTATAGGCAAGGGATGGAACACCATGTTTCGTCTCTATGACCCGTGCGAGCCCTATCCTCGCTTACGGGAAAGAAGTCACCTTCCAGACTCATGGCCACGATAAGTACAAGCGCATTCTTAGAGACGTGATCCTGCTCGATGGCATGAACCTAAATCACGCGCTGGCCAAAGACGGCTGGTGCCGGTGGTATCGAGAATATGCACCAAGGGACGCTGTTCTCGAAGAGTTGGAGAAGGCAGCACGAGAGACGTGGAAAGGCTTGTGAGCTGATCTGAAACCGGTCCCGCCATGGAAGTGGTGGCGACTGAGGCGGCTCACGGAGCCTTTTCACACCCGTTAAAATTTTGCGCCGCACAAGCTGTGCGCAGAACCTCACGTGAGTTCGAAGGACGTTTTTCCCTGAACTGAGGGATCGGTTTGAAATGGGAAAGGAGATCCGCTGAGAGAACCCGCACTCCCAACTCCGCCGACAGCCTCTGCCTGTGCGCCTCGTGCCCGGTGCCCAAGTGGTGTGACCTTCCCCTAATGTTACAGACACCTCCATAAGGGGGAGCATGGTGAAATCGGAAGGCATCATGGCCGAGCTGAAACGACGTCGGTATACCGAGGAATTTCAACGTGAGGCGATGCGGGTGGTGCGTGAGTCGGCCCACCCCGTGGCCCAAGTGGCTCGGGACCTGGGGATTCCGGATAACGTGTTGTATCGCTGGACGTCCCAGCATCGGCAGGCCGAGGCCCACGGGACCACACGGGCCGCCCAGCTTACCGAGGCCGAGGACCTCATGCGCGTGAAGCGTAAGTTGGCGCGGGTGACCCAGGAGCGGAATTCTTTACAACGTGCGGCGGCGTGCTTCGCGAGAGAATCTCAATGAGATCCCGCGTGATCCAGGCGCATGACCGTCGCGATCCCCTCCGGCTCATGTGCCGCGCCCTGGCCGTCTCACCCGCGGGATATTATGCCTGGCGCACACGGCCTGAGAGCCACTGGTCGGTGCGCAACCGCGCCCTGCTCTCGGCCATCCGGGTCATCCACCGGGAGTCTCGTGAGACCTACGGCAGTCCCAGCATCTGGGACGCCCTGGTCAAGCGAGGGCACGGGGTTGGCGAGCACCGCATCGCGCGGCTCATGCGCGTCGAAGGGATCCGGGCCAAGACCGTGAAGAAGTGGCGAGCCACTACCCAGTCGAATCACCGGATGCCCGTGGCAGAAAACACCCTCGAGCGCCAGTTCACGGTTGAGCAGCCAACCCGGGTGTGGGCCGGGGACCTCACCCTACGTCTGGACCACGGAGGGCTGGCGCTACCTCGCCGTGGTGCTCGACCGCTACTCGCGCACCGTGATCGGCTGGGCAATGGGTCACCGACTGACCGTGGAGCTGGCTGAACATGCCCTCACGATGGCGCTAGCGAACCGGAAACCCACGGCAGGGCTCCTGCCCCACTCGGATCGCGGCAGCCAGTATGCCGCCACGGCGTACCCGCAACTGCTGACCACGCATGGCATGACCGGCAGCATGTCGAGACGGGGGAACTGTTGGGACAATGCCTGCGTGGAGAGCTTCTTCGGGACACTGAAGCGCGAACTCGTAGACCATCGCCAGTACCGCACACGGGACGAGGCGACCCAGGACATCTTCGAGTACAGTGACGTGTTTGATAATCGGCTGCGTCGTCACTCCACACTCGACTTATACTCCCCGGCTGAGTTCGAGGCAAGGACGGCGGTGGCTTAACCGGGTGTCCACGGAATTGGGGGAAGGTCAGGGGTGTTAATACAGTGTTAGCGGAGTGGGCGAATCCGGTTGAATAGAGGCAGAGAGCAACAAAGAGAAACAAAGAGGCGAGAGGCTGAACACTGCATAAAGAAGGGGGATTGCCGCGCCTATTAAGGACTCCAGCAATCCCCCTCGATCGGAATTTAAGTCCCTTGAGTCTGCCAATTTCGCCACTCCTGCAGCAGAGCCGTACAGTGGCGAGACTTTAGCATCGATCTAGGTGGTCAAGAGTGCGCCTGAAGGCACACACAGCCTAGCACCAGGCTGTGTGTGCCACATGCCCGACCGCTGAGCGAGTCGATCCAGCTACGCCGCTTCGATCCGCGGTCTCTGATCGTCCTTGTGAATGAGAGACTTACTGCGATCCATCGCTTCTTTCACGCCGGATTGGACGGTCCGACTCCATCGAGTCGCTCGCAATTGGGCCTTTTTCGCATAATGACCGACATCACACCGAGTTTCCGCCCCCGTTTGTGGCGCGAAGAGTAATCCAATCCCCGCTCCGATCACCGCCCCACCTGCCACCAACGCTGCGGCCTTCGCTACCTGACGTTCTTGGCTCGACATAGTAAGCCTCCTTGAAAATGTTTTATGAAGAACGTGATCGCCGACACCCCAGTACGCTCTTGTTCTATCCTCCTCTTCAGCAGTAAGTGTGCCAGACGAGGAACCATGAAAATTCCTCATGATTCCAGCGCAGCTTTGTTTCTACGATTACGCATGCTCAATTTTTAGTTGTGTTTTCCTCACAGATGACGACACAGTCGTGACAGAAAACCAACATACGAAAGTGGTAGTCCTCTCAAACTGGCTCTAATCAAGGATCAGAATCGATTTTCCGTGGGCCACTCGCGTGCTTGCAATGGCTGAGACCCTAACCTATGATTCTCCAATCAGCCACATGAGGCACAAATGACTTCGTTGCACGCGATCCCTTTCCCCAATATCAGCCCGGTTTTCTTTGAGCTGGGGCCCCTGCAGTTTCGCTGGTACGGCCTGATGTATTTGATCGGATTGGCGGGGGCCTATTTTCTGATCATGCGTCGAGTGGAGTCGAGGGGCCTCTCCATGACCAAGGACCAGGTATACAACATGGTTGTATGGGCTGCATTCGGGGTGTTTATCGGAGGACGGCTCGGCTATACGCTCTTCTATAATTTTTCCTACTACATCCAGCACCCTGCCAGTATCCTGGCAGTCTGGGAAGGGGGCATGTCCTTCCACGGTGGTCTGCTTGGCGTCATCGTCGCCTTATTTTGGTTTAGCCAACGGCAGGGTATCCCCCCCTACCAGGTCGCAGACTTGGCAGCAGCGGCCACACCGATCGGGCTAGGGTTCGGGCGAATCGGCAACTTCATCAATGGGGAGTTGTATGGCCGAGCCACCGATGTCGACTGGTGCATGGTGTTTCCGAGCGGAGGACCTGCCTGCCGCCATCCCTCACAGCTGTATGAGGCTGGGCTCGAGGGTGTGTTCTTATTCACCCTCTTATGGGTCATCTGGAAAACCGCACCGCCACCAGGCACCCTCTTCTGGAGTTTTATCACCGGCTATGGAGTCTGTCGGATGATTGTGGAATTCTTTCGCGAGCCGGATGCCCAGCTTGGTTTTATCCTCGGATCCTTCTCCATGGGTCAACTCCTCTCCTTTCC
>DATHTZ010000365.1:0-3044 GCA_035462675.1 Nitrospiraceae bacterium
GGTTAGAGGGCGGCAAGAACGAGGCGTAAGACTCCGGAGATATCTTCTGTCCCGGTGGCAGGCGACACATGGTTCGTCATCCGGTTATAGCCGGCTTCGAGGGAGATCAACGTCGTCCATGTTTGTGAGCGATGGACATCCCATGCGAGTCTCCCTTTCCCGCCTACATGCATCGTGTGAATCAGCCCGTCACTCGATCGTGTGCCGGCGTAGTTGCCCATAGCGCTGAGGAGTATCTGTTGATTTTGCCTGTACTGCAGGGCGACTGATGCCGAAGGCGAATCAGTTCGTACGCCCGACCAACCCTGTACCTCATCCCGATACCCCAGTGTCGGAGCAATGGTCAACGTGTTCGAAGGCCGAAAGGTCGCCGTGAACGTCTGCATCCTTACCGTATACTCCGTTCCGCCACGAAGAAGATCGCTCCCAAGGATATAACTTGATGCAAGGCGGGCATTCCAGTCCGTGCCATTATAGGCGACCGCACTTTCCAGAGTGTGACTGTGGTTTCGCTGAGGAGCGACGCCGAGTGGTTCAAGCGTGCTGTTCAAGGAGTTGTGTGCATAGGTCAGGGTGATCTCAGGCCAGATTGGACGTTTCCAAGCGATACCGACTCGTCCATACGTTTGTTCGAGTCGAGAGCGGGTGGAGTCTTCGGTGACATTGTTCCACTGTTGTCCGATCGTGCTCCGCAGCGTAGTCCAACCAGACGTCCATTCTCCCCACACCTCACGCCGCGCCTGATCCGGCCCGTTTAAGAACGCTTGCCCCGCTGATCGGGACAGCAACCCATAACGGATCGACCCTGCTGCGCCTGTCAGACCGAGTCGGATCATACGTTGTGACGCATTGCCAGGCGTATCGCCGGGAATTCGGCTTTGAACCCAGCCGGTTCCTCCCTGATTCTGGGCCACTTCCGTTTCAGTGACGAAGAGTCCGTTCAGCCATGTGGTCGAAGACAAGAGACCCTGCGTGCGGGCTTGATCGGTCTCCGGGGCGAGGTCGCGCAGACGGGACGAGGCCACAGGTGGAGAAAATGAAGTTGTCGTAAGGCTGGTCTGGTAGAGGGGAGGGGCGGCCTGTTTCGATTGAGCTTGGGGATCGTGATCGGAGAACAACCCCGCCCAGCGTTGAGCCAGGTAGTCCGAAAACGATTCATCGCTTCCCCAGGCCGGAGGAGCACACAGAACCAGCAAGAGCAGCAGGGGTAACTTCAGGAGTGTGTGCATCGTTCACATGGTTGGAATAGTCCAGGCCCATATGAACTCTAGCACTCGATGATTAGACTATAAGTCGTTGATAAATATATGCTGCATTACGAGACGTAAAGACTTCCATTTGAATAGTACAGGATGATTCAAAGGGAAAGATAACAAAGGAAAACTATAGTAATGATGATGTGAACATCACGAATGACGAAGGAGACGACGGCAACTCGATGGTAGTGTATCCGATGCAAGGATTTGTCTTGTTTTTGCGTCCTTGTTCAAAGGTGTCTGTCAAATCAAGGACACCTCTTCAAGGCCCTGATTCTTCTGAGAGTGGTGGCCGGTCGGTATCCCATCGTTTTGATTTTTAAAACTGTGCTGATCTCATTTCTACTTGATTGTGATTGAGAGGGCCGGTGGATTCTGATCGGTGAGCGAGAACGCGTCGGTGACCTGCGGCGTAAAGTCGAATGTACCCGTTGCGGACGGGATGCCTGAGATCACGCCGTTGTTGGGATTGAGAGTCACACCCGTTGGGAGTGCGCCAGAAAATTTCCATGTTAGCGGCGGCGCGCCTCCTGTAGCCCGCAAAGTACGGCTGTACAGTGTGGAAACGGTTCCATCGGGGAGCAGGGACGCAGATGTCGTCGTGATATTAGGCGGCGTGCGAGAGATGATGGTTAGAGCTAATGCTTTAGTAGCTGTCAGGTTCGCAGAATCTCGGACAGTAAAGGTATGAGAAGTTGTGCCTTGACTCCCATTCAGAGGAACACCGCTGATTGTATGGGTTGCTGCATCCCAACTTAATCCATTCGGCAAGGCAGGCCGGACTACTGGGTCCCAAATAAGAGGTGGAGTGCCTCCTATCGCTTGTAACGTTGTTGCGGAGTATCGCTCATTGACAATGCCTATTGGGAGTGGAGGACCGGTCGGTGGGCCAGTCGTGATCGTGGGCGATATCTGGGCGGCATTGACCCTCAAGGAAAGGGATTTGTGTTCGGTTTGAACTGGGGACGAAGAATCTTGCACCGTAAAGGTGTGGGAAGTTGTTCCCTGCCCTGCTGGTGCACCTGTAATTGCGCCGGTGGCCGGGTTGAACGTGAGATTAGACGGTAGCGCTGGCGTCGTCGACCAGGTATAGGGGGTGATGCCTCCGGTCGCACCCAGCGTGGCACCGTAGGGCTGATTCACCGTTCCGTCTGGTAGGGAAGTTGTATCGATCGTCAATGGCCCTGGGCCGGCGTCGGGAGGCGGGGCGGTGGCATTATTGGTATCGCCGCAGCCGATCAACCAACAAACGTACAGGAACGACAGCAGGATGACCCACAGGAATTTTCCTGTTATTCCACGACCACATATTGACGCGTTGCCATCTAAGCAATTCAGTGACATGATTCTCACTCGTTAATAATGTTGGTCTTCACCAGCAAGAGTGTCCAGCCGATTTGTCACACGATTAAATCAGTCCCTGGGCACCATAGTGGACAACCCCTGGTCCGGTATACCCTACGAAGGTAGGGGGCATATTAGATACTGGAAGGTTGGCGACGTGCGGGAAGGAGGGTAAAAGGAGGGCCAAGCTATGGGGAGTGTCCAAGTTAAAACGCTGAGTATAGCTGCTCCCATTCAGGCGTCGCATGCCGCGACTCAGCTTCTTTTCATCAGGGCATCGGACAAATGGCCGATCGTGTCGAGGATGTCCGTCTGTGGGATCGTGGCGAGATTTTCGCACTTCACCGCAGATGTTTGGGACAATCCAGAGGACGCACCTTCTGGAGTAGTTGGATCGATCAGAAATTGTGTTGATTCGAAACTTGCCAATCGAGTATTTCCAGT
>DATHTZ010000366.1:0-7924 GCA_035462675.1 Nitrospiraceae bacterium
GTGTCGTCTGGAAAGGCGGCGTTGACGGTGATTCTCAAGGCACTTGCGGCGTCGAGTGGAAGACGTCGGGTGATTGTTCCTGCCTATACCTGTTTTTCCGTACCATCTGCGATTGTCAGGGCCGGATTGGACGTGGTGCTCTGCGACGTCGAACCGGAGACACTCGATTTCAATTTTGCAGAGCTTGAGGGCTTAATCAATGAGGAGGTTCTCTGTGTCGTGCCGACCCATCTCTTTGGTCGTCCGGCGGATGTAGACCGTGTGAAACGACTCTGTGAAGGGAAAGGCATCGTGGTGATTGAGGATGCGGCTCAGGCAATGGGCGGGCAGTCGGAGGGGCGCCTTCTTGGAACGCTAGGGGACGTGGCCTTCTTTAGTCTGGGACGTGGGAAGAATCTCACCTGCGGCACAGGGGGAGTCATACTTACTCGATCGTTACCCATCGCTGAAAAGATCAAAGCCGAGTATGCAACTTTGCCGGAATCCCCTCGGGGTGAAGCTGCCAGGAATTGGCTTGAGATGGTCATGATGCGGTTCTTTATTCATCCGCTGCTGTACTGGCTCCCCGCAGGGCTTCCCTTTCTACGGCTAGGGGAAACCACGTTCGATACGGACTTTCCCATGCATCGCATGGATGAGGTGCGCGCGCATCAGCTTCAGGGGTGGGAACGGCGCTTGGCTTTGGCCAATCAGGAGCGGGCAGCTCGTGCCGGCTGGTTAATCGAGGGGTTGGACCTTCATCGTAGAGGCATAAAGCCGATTACGGGGAAAGAGGCGATCTATCTCAGACTTCCTGTGATGGTGCGAGATCGAGAGACGAAAGACGCGTTATGCCGGCAGAGCCGAGAAGTCGGTGCTGGACTGAGTCCAAGTTATCCGGCGACGATTCAAGACATTCCGGAACTGGCCGGCAGGTTGGCCGGCCGGAAGTGCGCCGGCGCTCAGGAAGTTGTCGATCGCTTGGTGACGTTGCCGACACACCAATTCGTCACGGAAGGGGATCGTCTGAAAATCTCCCGGATATTGGGAAGCAGGAGAAATGGGCTGGTCTCTATGAAGGCAGATGGCCCTAAAGCTGTAGACTCCGCGCCTTAAAGTTGGCCGCGTTTTGCGTAAGGAAGGGTTTGACTGATTCGCGATGAGCATCGTCGTATGCATGCAAACAGCCTTTTGGATATCTGTAGGATTTATCTGCTATGCCTATCTTGGGTATCCGCTGCTCTTGATGTTGATAGGAGTAGCACGCAATCGGCCCGTCGAAAAAGGACCGTGCCGACCGAATGTGTCCCTCATCATCACGGCCTATAACGAGGAACAGCGGATTCGTGAAAAGCTGCTCAACACACTCCAGCAAGACTATCCTCGTGAGTCTCTTGACGTGATTGTGGCGTCCGATTGCTCAACGGACGGGACCGATGATCTCGTTCGGTCTTTTGCGTCGTCAGGCGTCCGGTTGATGCGATTGAATACAAAGGGAGGGAAAGAAGCTGCGCAGAAGCAGGCCGTCGAGTCGACAGCAGGGGAAATTCTGGTGTTTTCAGACACGGCCACTATGCTTGAACCGACTGCCATCACTACGATCGTCAGGAATTTTTCAGACCCGACCGTCGGCTGTGTCAGCAGCGTCGATCGCTTCATTGACACCGATGGGACCGTCAGCGGAGAAGGGGCCTATGTCCGCTATGAAATGTTCCTGCGGAATCTTGAAACACGAGTGAATACCTTGGTTGGGCTTAGCGGGTCCTTCTTTGCCGCTCGCCGATCTGTCTGTCAAGGCTGGGCTCCTGATCTGCAAAGCGATTTCAATACCCTTCTGAATAGCGTTCGAAGGGGCCTCCGTGGTGTAGCCGACCCCGAGAGCGTGGGATTTTACAAGAACCTCTCCGATCAGAAAAAAGAATACGACCGCAAGGTGCGAACGATTGTCCGGGGCATCTCGGTGTTCATGCGAAGCTTATCCTTGCTCAACCCGTTCCGGTATCACCTCTTTGCCTGGCAATTGTTTAGCCATAAACTCTGTCGTTGGCTCGTTCCGTTCGCAATGATTGCCGCGCTGATGGCGAACGTGGTGCTAGTATCTTCATCGCTGTTTTTTCGAGGGACTCTAGCGATACAGGTGGTATTCTACGCAGTGGCCCTGGCGTATCTCGTCACCAAGCGGCTACCGAGCTTTGGAATGTTGCGCATCCCGTCATTTTTCGTCATGGTGAATCTTTCAATTCTCGATGCCTGGATCCGCTACTTTCGGGGCGAACGCATCGTGTCGTGGAGTCCGTCGAAGCGGTAAGATATTTTCTCTGTTCTGTAAAGGTGAGGCGATGGAACATCTGGAAGTAACGAAGAAGACGCTACGCCAGTTCGGCCTCATGGTCGGTGGCATTTTTCTGCTCATCGGACTGTGGCCGTTTGTCTGACGGCAGGAGCCGATCCGCATCTGGATGGCGGTGCCGGGTGCGCTCCTGATAGCTCTTGCCGGACCGGCTTTTTGAGCATCCCACGAGAGTGTTCTTCTGTTGTGACACATGTGCGAGGCATCGAAGTTCTAGCGCACAACATATTTTTTAGCATCCCGCTAAAGGTGAACGCGTGACACGCAACCTCAAGGCAACGGTCTGGCGAATCTTGGCAGGGCTCTATGTTGCTTCAGGCATGGGTTGGATCCGACATCGTGGACGAGTCGTCATCCTGACCTATCACAGGGTTGTGGCGGATCATATGGTGCGGGATGAGCACATCCAGCCCGGTATGTATGTGCGAGGGCAGTCGTTCGAAGCCCATATCGCCTATCTTCGGAAGCGATTTACGATCATTTCCTTAGACGAGCTGCTCGACTTATGGCAGACGAATCGGCTGAAGAGCGACCAATCCTACTGTGTCATTACGTTTGACGATGGATGGAAGGATAATTACCAATTTGCATTCCCTGTGCTCATGAAATACCGGATCCCGGCTACAATCTTCCTTGCCACCGATTTTATCGGAACCGCTCGATGGTTCTGGCCGGACCAAATGATGCTTCTGCTGGAAAAGGGTGGGCAGCATACAACCGGCGCAGCTGATCGAGAGGCCGTCTCAACCATATTGGCGGAGACGATTGGAGTGAGGCTGTCAGCGGCAGACGGGATTTTTAGACGCGTCGAATCGGGAGATCCGATTGATCTCGACACCATCATCGAATTCTGTAAAGGGGTTGAGGCAGTCAAGGTCCACCAGATTATTGATCGGCTCAGTCGAACGCTTCACATGGACCTCCCTACGCATCGGGTGCTTCTCAACTGGGACGAAGTACGAGAAATGGCTGGGAAAGGGATCACGTTCGGCTCACATTCCGTTTCGCACCGGATCATGACACAGATTCCACTGTCTGATGTGAAGATGGAATTGATCGATTCCAGGAAGACCATGCTTGAACAAGGGATCAAGCCGATACCGGTTTTCTGTTATCCTAACGGAAACTTCGATCGGGCCATTCAGGAACTCGTCAAGGAAAGCGGATACCTTGCGGCGGTCGGATGCGAAGTCGGATTAGAACAGGATAGGCCCAATGATTTGTACGCATTGAAACGGATCAGTGTGCACGAGGATAGTTCGGCGTCAGTGCCCATCTTGGCATTTACACTTTCAGGTCTTCGATAGTTTCGATTCGAATGTTGGAGAGAGGGCGCGAGGTGCAACGATCATGGAACCAAAGACCTGTGTGTTGGTCACCGATGGTCAGGAACGTTCAGCGCTTGCCATCACGAGAGGATTAGGTCGCGCGGGTATTCCAGTAATTGTTGGGGCTGAAACCGCTCGGTCATTGGCCGGAGCATCCCGATATTGTGTTGGGAGATGGCGGTACCCCTCACCGCTCCAGCAACCGGTGCAGTTTATTACTAGTCTTGTTGAGGCGGTCAGGCGATTTGACATCACGGCTATTATTCCTCCCACTGATTCTTCCATGCAGGCGGTGGCAGCGCAGAGAGATCAGTTCCGGCCTTCCGTCACCGCAATGATTCCGTCACTGGAAAGTTATGAAATGGCATCTGATAAATATCGCTTGATGAAGCTTGCTCAGGAATTGGGGATACCGTTTCCGGATACCGTCTTTGTTCCGGATGGGAATCTCGCGTCGGTGCGTGATCAGCTGATGGCCTATCCGGTCGTCGTGAAGCCGGGGCGATCGCTTGTAAAGATTGATGAAAAGTGGATCAAGACGAGCGTGCATGTTGTGGTAAACCCTTCGGAACTGACGGATCTGTATCGCAGAACTCCCTATCTGCGGCACCCTTCTCTGATCCAGCAACGCATAGAGGGCGAGGGCCAAGGGGTATTCGGTCTCTTCGATCACGGGAAGCCCTGCGCGCTCTTTGCGCACAGACGAATCCGAGAAAAGCCACCTGCTGGGGGTGTGAGTGTGTTTCGAGAAAGCATCGAGTTGCCCAAGCCCATGACCGACTATGCAGTAAGACTATTGGAGAGGGTGAAATGGCATGGGGTGGCCATGGTGGAGTTCAAGGTGGATCGGCATTCGAACGTTCCGATGCTGATGGAAATCAACGGACGGTTCTGGGGATCGTTACAATTGGCCATCAATGCAGGTCTCAACTTTCCCTATATGCTCTACCAGGCGATGAATGGTATGCCGGTTGCCGTACCGAATAACGCCTATCGTATCGGCACGAAGTCCCGTTGGTTGGTCGGCGATCTAGATCACCTGC
Organism: Nitrospiraceae bacterium; assembly: GCA_035462675.1. Classification (GTDB taxonomy): domain Bacteria; phylum Nitrospirota; class Nitrospiria; order Nitrospirales; family Nitrospiraceae; genus Palsa-1315. The sequence continues at coordinate 4,701 of DATHTZ010000366.1, forward strand.
TCTTGAGGCTGACAAAGTCGAACTCGGAGCTTCATCTCGATTCTCATGCGTTATCGAGAGTCCGCTGTCTGGCAGAATTCTTCAAACTGGTTCAATATGATCTTCACTACGAAGTTGAATCGCTGAGCGATCCGGGCCCTGCGCTCAGAGAGTATCGAGACTGGTTCAGTCATCTCGGGAGAAGTCGATCATGAACGTAGGGAGACCTCTGAGCCCGTCTGAGCACTGCTGGACCTTCTTGTGCGGTCTGCGAGAGGCGGCGCGGTATCTCGCCAAGCGGATAAACGTCGTTCGACATCCGTATGAACGTTGGGCGGCGGTTCGGTTGCCGGACTCCGTGCAATCCGTTCTTTTTGTCTGCCATGGCAATATCTGTCGCAGCCCATTGGCTGAAGCCTACTTTCGATCTCTTGTCGAGAAAGAAGGGCGACACATCACGGTACGCTCAGCCGGCCTTGAAACAACCCCAGGGAAACCTGCAGATGCCAGAGCCAAGGCTGTCGCTTTGGAGCATCGGCTGTCGCTTGACGAGCATGCAACCACTCAGGTTCACATGGAATTGCTCGATCAGTCGGATCTGATTGTCGTGATGGAAATCGCGCAGAAAGATCGCATTCAGCGGTTGTGCCAGAAATCGAAGGGAAAGGTTGTGTTATTGGGACGATTTGATTCTGTAGGGCCTCTCGAAATAGCGGACCCATACAGTGGGACCAGTGAAAATTTCCTTTCCTGCTTTCAGCAAGTGAGTCGATGCTGCAAAACCCTGGCTGCCAGATTAGGTATGAAGAGTCGTGAGCCAGCCATCAGCCAAGTCTTGCCGGTCGATCCGAAGAACATATGACTTCCGGAGAAGAGAAAACGACAGTCCTGCACCTGTCTACCAGCAGTGGACCAGGGGGGGCGGAGCGGATGATCAGCACGCTGGCTGCCGCGCTCAACCAGGGCCAATTTCGAATCCTTGTCGGGCTGTTTCGGCCTGGATGGCTGCAGGCAGAGTGCGAAGCTCGTGGGATCAGGACAAGTGTGATGCCCCTTGGAGGACCCTTCAATCTCCAGTGGTTCCGTACTTGTTTGCAACTTCTCCGCAGGGAACAGGTGGCGCTCATTCATGCGCACGAATTTAGCGCGATTCTGTGCGGCTGGATCGTGGCAATGTTAGCGGGGGTTCCATTTGTTGCGACCGTGCATGGCAAGAATTACTTTTGGGAAAAACTACGCCGAAGAGTGACCTATCGACTTGTCAGCCGGCATGGCACGATGGTTGTGGTGTCGCAAGATTTGAAGCGGTTCGTTTGCGATAAGGTCGGCGTTGCAGAAGACCGAGTGGAGGTGATCTATAACGGTGTTGCTCCGGCACAGATGGTCACAGATGAAGAGGTTCAGAAATGCAAGGCTGAGCTGGAAGTCTCAGGGTGCTACCCGGTGCTGGGGGTTGTGGGCAGTCTCTATCCGGTTAAAGGTCACAGATTTCTTTTTGAGGCGATGCCGGAGATTATTCGACGATGGCCGAAGGCGCAATTGCTCGTGATCGGGCGAGGAGAACTAGAGGTTTCATTGAAGGAACAAGTGGAGGAACTGGCCATCAGGGCCAATGTTCATTTCTTGGGGATGCGGCAGGATGTGCCAAGACTCTTGTCCCTGTTGGACGTATTTATCTTACCGTCGCTGTCAGAAGGGTTGTCATTAGCGCTTCTCGAAGCGATGGCCTCTGGAAAGCCAGTGGTAGCCACGCGGGTCGGGGGGAATCCTGAACTGATCGATCAAGGCAGGACAGGTTTTTTGGTTCAGTCGGAAAATGCAAGAGATCTTGCGTCCAATCTTCTGAAACTGCTGAGCGATCCAGGAATGATGCAACAATTTGGTCGACAGGCCGCAGAGCGAGTCCGGCAACACTTTAGTATGGAGCAGATGGTTGATCGGTACAGGGCTCTCTATGTACGGTCGTTGGGTCCCCAAAACTCTAGGATGAACAAATAGTGAAGCAGAAACTGCACAGGACGGGACGTTTCATGGTGCGTGATGGGGAGTGACGCGAAGCCTATTGCAACGTCTGAGGTGAAGGCGTGGGCTAGAGGGCAGCCACGCCAGGCTGAAGAGAGCAAGGTGGGGTTTTATCTTGTATTGGTGTATCTCTTCTTTGAGTTTGGGCGCCCGCAGGAATTGATCCCCGGTTTCAAGCTCATTCCGTTTGGTACGGGCTTATCGATATTGATCATGCTGAAAGCGATCAAGTCAGGGAAGTTGGATTTTTCAAGACTCCAGACCAAATTGTGGCTCCCTCTACTTGCGGTCATGGCGATTCATGTGCCGATTGCCGTGAACAACTATTGGGCCCTTATCACGTTCAAAGACATGGTTCTGATGTATGGTGTCTATCTTGGCATCATCACCTTCGTCAATTCCACAGAAAAGATGATGACCCTCATGAAACTATGGATGGGTCTTCACGGATTCTTGGCTGTGATGGGGATCGCCAAAGGTGGGCGCGGTATCGGCGCCTGGATGGGGGACGAGAATGACTTCTGCATGGTGATGGATATGGTCGCCCCCTTTGGCTATTTCCTATTTTTTTCGGCCAGCGGTCTTGTGGAGAAGATGAAGTATCTTGGATTTCTTGGAACCTTCATTCTTGCGGCGATGGCAAGTCTTTCCCGGGGAGGCTTCTTCGGGTTGGCCTCGGTGGGAGTCTATTGTTGGTACCGCTCGCCTAAGAAGCTGAATGCTCTCATCGTGGTGGTTGTGGCGGTGTTGTTCATGTTAGTGCTTGCTCCAGAAAAATACTGGGACGAAATCAGATCTTCAACCAGTGATGAGACAATGGGAACTGGAACAGGCGCTGCAAGGCTCTATACTTGGGGCGTTGGGATGGACATGTTTTATGCAAATCCCATCATCGGAATCGGGCAGAGGAATTTCCCCTGGACATTTGAAATCTATGAGGCAGGCCGGACATTTAACGATAGATCAATTTCTGGCCGACAGGCTCATTCTGCCTGGGTGACCCTTATCTCCGAATTAGGCCTGGTGGGGATCGTTGTTATTGGGGCAATGCTACTTCAATGTTACAGGGATCTTACGTGGGTCAGGAAGAGGTTTGCCCCTGCGGAGTCAAGGCAGAAGCATGGTCAGGTCGTGCAAGCAGGAGAAGATATACGGATGTATCTTGCGAGAGCCATGGAGGGGAGTTTGATTGGCTTTATCGTCAGCGGCGTGTTCATCTCTAC
>DATHTZ010000367.1:0-2552 GCA_035462675.1 Nitrospiraceae bacterium
GTGCCATGACCTGGGCAGGGCCCCGTGTCTATTGGGCCATGGCGCGCGACGGTATGATCAGCCCCTGGCTTGCTCGGCTCCACCCGCGCACCGCAGCGCCAGATCGCGCCATCGTATTCCAAAGTCTCTGGGCATCGCTGCTTATCCTGACCGGAACCTTCGAACAGCTACTCGTGTACAGCGGCCTCGTCCTCTCGCTGTTTATGGCCCTGACCCTGTCCACGATCTTTCGTCTTCGTCGTAGAATCTCCGTGAGTTCCCACCAATACCGTGCTCCACTGTATCCCTTCTTGCCGGCAGCCCTGGTCATCGGGGCTGCCACATTAGTTATCTACAGTCTCGTTCAACGACCGACAGAATCATTGTATGGCGCGGCAACTGTCCTGAGTGGAATTCCGCTCTATTATTTCTGGCGCAGACGTCACGACCTTCATCAACACAAGTCCTGAGGAAGCTCGTCAAAAGGTTCCCCAACAAGGCGACAGGGAGCGAATACCGAGGCCTACTTTTGTCGGACGGTGAGGCAGTAAGCAGAGCGACAATGACGTGGGTCGCATTTTCACGAGACTAGAAAAGCGCGGGCATCTCTCGTGCTTTGGTGAGTAATGGGATCGCAATTCCCGCTTACGCCTCATTAAGAGCACGATAGCAAGTGGATGAAACACTTTCCTGGAAGGGCTGGAAGCAAGAAGTAAATCGCTTTACTCTGTCCGCATCTGATCCTAGAATGAACAATTGAAATACATGAACCTCGAATACCTCGTCAGGCCACGCAACGCATGTCGCATACGCTCGAACTGACTTGGCACCTCATCAAACGGGATTTCCAACTCCGGTATGCTGGATCGACCCTCGGCATTCTATGGTCATTGGCCATTCCCATTTCGCAATTACTTATTCTCGTCTTCGTCTTTCGTCGCGTCATTCCTCTTGAGATTCAGCATTATCCCTTGTTTGTTTTTACCGCCCTTCTTCCCTGGAACTGGTTCAGCGCTTCATTGAGCGCCGCAGCGTTCACCTTCGTCTCCAGTCGCGACCTGCTGCGTTATCCGAATTTTCATCCCGAACTCATCATTGTGGTCAACACGACGGCGAACATGTTGATTTTTCTCCTTGGCCTGCCGATTCTGCTTGGGATAGCGCTCGCCCAACAACTCTCCATTAGCTGGGTTTTCGTGGCGATCTTTCCGCTCCTCCTGATCATTCAGGCGTTCCTCATAACTGGGTTGGGATTCTTGATTGCGACGGCAAACGTGTTTTATCGCGATGTCGCGCAGATTACTCATATTGTGCTGTCGCTGCTCTTTTTTCTCACGCCCGTGTTCTATCAGCCTCCGGCTGACAGCGCGTATGGGTTTCTGTTCGAGATCAACCCGATGTCGGTGGTGATACAAAATTACCGCAAGGTCTTGCTCGACGGTTCCGCACCGGATTGGCCATCCCTCGCGTTGGCCTTTGCCACGAGTCTCGTCATATTCCTGCTCGGATACTGGGTCCATCAACGCTATGAATCGGACATCATCGATGCTATCTAAAGAACCGTTCGCGACGACAGTCACGCACGCGACCCCTCGCACCCGTCTCTGAGCGCACCATGCCGACTGTCCTGACCGCCGAAAAAGTCTCCAAGAGATTTCTCCGCTATCAGAACCGCACCACAACCATGCGCGAGAGTCTCACGCGCGTACTCACTTGCCAAGCGAATCCGCAACCGGCGACCTGGGCCCTCCAGGACGTCGGCTTTACCGTTGAGCAGGGGCGCGTCTTTGGGATCATCGGACACAACGGCGCGGGCAAAAGTACGTTGTTGCGATTGCTGTGCGGGGTCGGACGTCCTACATCGGGACGCATCTTGCGGGAAGGGCGCGTCAGTGGAATTCTGGAGCTGGGCGGTGGCTTTAATCCCGAGTTGACCGGCAGACAAAACCTAGTCACGGCCGGGCTTCTGAGCGGCATGCGGCAAGAGAAAGTCCGGGATCAAGAAGAGAGCATCATCGCCTTCGCCGAGTTGGAAAACGCGATCGATCAGCCGGTCCGAACCTACTCTACCGGAATGTACCTTCGGCTAGCCTTTGCCGCAGCCATTGCCCTCGACCCTGCCGTGTTGGTGCTCGATGAAGTCCTTGCCGTGGGCGACGAACGATTTCAGCGCAAGTGTCTTGATCGGATCGGCGTTCTCAAGTCTTCCGGTTCAACCCTCATCATTACCTCGCACAACGCCGATCAAATTCAGGCGCTGTGCGATGAAGTGCTCGTGCTGGAAGAAGGGCGAGTCGTCATGCAAGGAGACGCGCAGACGGCGGTGTCCTGTTATCACGATCTTATGCGGCAGCGAAGCGAAATTCTTTCGGCCAAAGTGGGCAAGGACGCAGCGGCCACGCGCCTCATCTTCTCACAGGGAAAACGTCTGGGAACCGAAGAGGTGCAGATTACGAGCCTCGTGGTCTACGACAACCATGGCCGGAAAACGGAGACCGTCGCTTCCGGAGCAGCGATAACCGTCGAGGTCGGTTTTTCCATAACCGAGCCTGTGAAGGACATGGCATTCACCC
>DATHTZ010000368.1:0-5179 GCA_035462675.1 Nitrospiraceae bacterium
ATCCAGTTCGATTCTCCGTCCATCGCCACGAAGCCCACGATCAGGACCGACATCGTCACCGCAGCGACCTCGAATGGAGTGAAGATCAGATCCAACGGCGCCCCGAAGAGATAACTGGCAAAAACGAGCAATGGGGCAACGAGCAGCGCAATCTGCAGACTAGACCCGACCGCGATACCATACGCGAGGTCCATTTTATTTTTCAGCGCCACCATCACCGCCGTGGAATGCTCGGCCGCATTCCCGACAAGGGCGACCAGAATAACACCGACAAAGACTTGCGTAAGCCCAAGTTGATGCGAAGCCGACTCAAGCGCCCCTACCAACATCTCGCTCATCAAGGCCACGAGACAGGTCGACACGGTGAGCACCGTGATCGACGCGCCGCGGGTCCAGGGCTGCTCTCCAAGATCCGAAGCATTATGGGCTTCTCCGGCAAACATATGGCGGTGCGTCTTCAAGGTAAACAACAAACTTGCTGCATAAATCATGAATAATACAATTGATATTGTAAGGCTCAGCTTGTGCTCGATCATGACGCCACGATCGGCGACGGTGAAATGAAAGAGTGCGGGAATAATGAGTCCCACAGCAGCAAGGAGCAGAAGACTGGCACCCATTCCGGCAGCGGTCTGATTAAACTTCTGCCGCTCGTACTTTATCCCGCCGGCAAACATGGAGACCCCAAGTACGAGTAAGATGTTCCCCAAGATCGAGCCGGTGAGAGAGGCTTTGACGACATCGTGAAGGCCCGCGCGCAGAGCCACAAGCGCGATAATCAATTCTGCGGCATTGCCCAACGACGCATTGAGCAGCGCGCCAATGCCGGCGCCGACATGGGTCGTCAAATGCTCGGTGGCTCTCCCCAACAGGCCTGCCAGCGGAATAATGGCAAGTCCGGCCGACACAAAGACCAGCAGTGGATCGGCTCGAAGGACTTCGAGCGCGATAGTCGCCGGAACAAAAATGAGCAGGTAATCGAGCCACGACGAGAAGAGATATCGCACGAGCAAACCCTAGCATGACCATGAGATTTTGTCGATGAATCGACTCCGAGCACCCCATGCCCTGTTCTATCCCTTTCATCTGTGCCACCCGGACACCTTGACTAGGCTCCTCACACGCTTTGCAACAGTCCACTTTCGGGACTTTATGGCACTGCAATTGACCCCCATGTCCGGGATGACGGCATTCCAAGACCGGATGGGCATGAGCTTCCCGGGTCTCATCGAGTCCGGACGCCTCGTGCAAGGTTATGCCGTGAGTGGACCGCTTCCATCGCCTGTGGCAGCCGCCATTGATCGCGACCTGTGCGACCCTCTTTGGCGCAAGCGCTTTCACACGGCGCTTTGCCAAGACCGACGTCTCCAACGCGGCCTATTCGAGCCGTCCCACAGTCTTCGTATCGGCGACTGTCTCGTACCAGGCCCTGCCGCACTCCTGCGTATCATGGACGATTCGTTCAGACGGCACGTCTATGATCTCGATCAGGTGAGAGCGCTCTCGAAGAGAAACCTCACTCTTGAAGAAGGCTACCACTATGAATATGGGCTCGCCCTCCTGAAGACATCTGCCTCACTTGTCTACACGCAGACCCTCGCGCTGGCACACCAGCTCCAGCCAGTCACAGACTCGCCCGCTCATTTCTCACTCTATACCCAATCCTCTGCCCGAGAGGGCTGGCCGAGCACTAATTACTTACTCATTCGAGTAGGCTATTAAAAGTTACAACCAAGTCTGTTAGAATTCGTCTCCATGGCAGGCACGAACATTCCCTTCGCCCCTCCTGTCCCGACAGAGATCACCAGCATCGACACAGGTGCCGGGATCGACGCGCGTGTGATCGTGTTCAACTGCGAATGTCATACCTACGAGCAAGTCATTGCGCTCTTTTGCCAATATATTCCTGGCATGAACTCAACGAAGGCCTTTGAACTCGCATGGAAGATCGACCATGATGGGGAAGCCATCGTGTTCGCAGGCACTCTGGCAGAAGCAGAAGATATCGCCGCAAAACTCGGGGGAGGAGGGTTACGAGTGGCCGTGCAATAATCGCAGGCCGGCTACTTCTTGTGTTTCTTTCGAACAGCTTTGGCCGCCTGAGGTTTTGGCTTTGGCTTAGGCTTCGAAACGGCAGAACGCGTTGCAGGTTTCGCAGGCACGCGTTTCGATGGAGCGTGCTTCGCAGGCGCAGTCTTCTTGCCGTGACTCCCCGACCCACCCTTCACTGGCTTTCCTTCGGCGAGCTGAGCCTGAAGTTTGTGTGTCGCGGATGTCTTATTCATTTTCGTCACCATATCGCCGCTGTAGATCCGCACTTGATAGAGCTCTAGTAGCTTGCCGATGGCCTTCTGATCGCCCTTCTTCGCGGCATTCAGCAACCGCCGGCGATGATTCATCTCTTCTTCTTCTGTATGGGAAGCAGCCCGTCGTTCCATGTCTGTCCTTTCGTTCTACGCGGGCACAGTACCCTCGCGGGGCGCAGTATATCCGAAATGTTCAATGTTTTCTAGCGCCTTAGCAGGTAGCCATACGGGGCTAGCGAGTCTGGCGGAATGAATGAGACAGACGAAATCAAGATTTGCATATCATGTCTGCGCCCTAGGCGACCCGTCGCATGCGTGCTGTCGCTTGTGACGCATTTCACCCCAAGCGTATAATGCACAGCTTATTCAACTCAAGAAGGAGATTACCCGATGGAACATCAGAAACAGGATCAACCCATAGTCGCCGACGACCCGAAGGCTCGCGAGTTACTTCGCCGCGCTTTCGACAACACCGCGCGCTGGCAGAAAGACTTTACAGGATTCACAGCCGACCTGACCGTGAATGTGGACGGGAAGGAAACCAGTGGCCCCGTCATGGTCAAGGGCCCTCGCGAAGTATCCGTCCAACTGGCAGAGGCCGACGTGCAAAAGTGGGCACAGGAGCAGCTCGGCATGATTGCGGTGCATCGTGGCCCAAGAACCTTTGAGGAATCGGACGGTAAATACTCATTGACGATGGAAGAAGACAGGCACCCGTTCGGCACGAAACTGATCATTCATGGGTCGAACTCGTTTTATCGCGTCAAAGACCATCGCATCACCCAGATCAATCGCACCATGGCGCACCCCGGCATGACCCCCTTTGCCTTTACGATCAACGTGGAAGAGAGCGCGGTGACCCAAGACCAGAAGAATCTGACGACGAAGTACAGCGTATACTACTATTCACCCACCGACGGGAAGCTCAACAACGTGGAATGTTTCACTGATACCCACGTGCGCATCGGATCATCGGATTTGCCGGCCACCCGCCGCATCATTACCTATGAAAACGGCCAAGTGATCGTGAAAAGCATGACGTTCACGAATCACAAATTGATTTAACGATGGACTTGCGAAATCATTTTCCTCGCAGCATGCGCGTGAAGATGGAAGGGTATGTCCATCTGGCACGGATGATCGATAAATGCCGCGCCGCGCTGGCCGGTACTGAAGGGGAATACATCTATCCCTGCCCCATGGATGACCGACTCATGGAGTTCGCAGGGATCACTGCCGATCAGTTCACCGCAGCCGTCAAAGCCAATTCATCGGATGACGCAGTAGCGAAATGGTTCACCCGAACGGCGAAGGCGCATCCTCCAGCTGAGTTAGAAACATGGAACCGGATGATGTTGAATCGCGGGCCGAGCACTCCCAAGAAACAGAAGTACTTTAACAAGCTCAGAGACGCCGTCGATCCCTCCCGAACCGACCTCACCGCCTGGGCTAATCTCCAAGACTTGGAAGAAGGACGCCACGTTCCTCGGCAGGAACCAGTATCCTAGCCTGCATTATTCATGAACACTTCTACTACAATCGCCGATCTGCTGCTCCGACGAGCCTTCGGCCGACGGCTCGCCCCTCGGAACTTCAACGTACTGCACGAGTACGCCTCAAGTCCTCAGGACTCCGCGCGCCGGTCTCGCAACGCGGCTCAGCGATTTCGCGACAAACTGTCATGAATAATGCGGGCTAGCCGAATGGGAACTGTGAACCTGGAGGCAATCGGTATGAACCCATATTCTGCGACAGGTCTACTGCTTGCCGCCACAATGGCTCTCACAGCCTGCGCAACAGGCGCAACAGGTCAGAGGCCTCTTGAGAAAAACGCCCAGAGCGACGAACTACGAAAAGAGACAACCGTCGGTGTGCCCCTTCCCCCCGGCTGTCCAACTCAGACTATGTCTCTCCCGGCAGGACAAACCCACCTCACCGTTTCCTATCAAGAACCGACAGCTGATGAGCACAATATTCCACTTAAAGATCTAGCCTACACCACCATTTACGTGAGTGCGCCTCACAGCACGGCCCAGGCCATTCGCGTCTGGACAAACAACCCGCACGGGGGAGCGCGTGTCACGATTCACAACGTTGCAGCCCCAGCTCAGGCAGTAGAGCTCTGCGTCACGGCAACGAACTGGGCGAGGAAGGAATCAGCACCTGCACCGCCGACCCAGCCAAGACCGTAGACTGCGTGCGTGCAGGCATAGCAGGATGCTGAAAAAGCCGCCCTTCTCACCCGCCCAACCCAGGTGCGCCAAGACGCACCTTTTCCCAAACTTCGTTCTCGCATCGTTCAGACCTTCAACGTACCGCCGGGGGTACGCCTTCGGGCCTTCACTCGCTGCGGCCTTGCTGGACGGCCATTTTGAGCATCCTGCGAGGGTGTTCTATTGTTGCGCCCCACGTGCGAACCATTGAAGTTCTAGCATTCAAATAATTGCTTTCCGCTGCCTGCCTCGTTCAGCTTAAAGAATATTGAAGAAGACCGAACCGTTCCTCACCGATCGTAACCCACGCCAAAGCTTTTGGAGTCTTACTCAAGACATCAATGATGGCGATGCAAGGTTGAGCGCTGGGGAGCGCCCAGACTGTCCTTTGTGCTCGCAGAGCCCCCACGATAAAGCCGTGGTCGCTCGATGCGCGCAGTGAAGGACAATCTGGCCACTCCCTTCCAAATGATAGGGAGGAAGAGAAAAGAAGAGCGGCCTGGCGATTCCCTGTGCTCGCGCAACGCGCGGTCAGGACTCCCCTCGTTGGACGCGCGCACGATGGGGAAAGCGCCAGGCCGATACCCCGACGCGAGGAGGGAAAGAAACTCATATGGCTCAATACGCCTGCGCACCTAGAAAGAGGCTACGCCCACCCTG
>DATHTZ010000369.1:0-2350 GCA_035462675.1 Nitrospiraceae bacterium
GTATTTAATCCTGAATCCTGCATGAGAATCACCGGATGTCTCGCTGGATTATGCGCGAAAAGGCTGTTTCCTGTGAGTTGGGCGCTTGCCTTCAAAGCTACTTGGTAAGCAGCTTTGGAGCGTATGCCCCGAGGTCCTCGAAAACTGTGGGTCACATTTGGGTCGCGCGCGCTCACCCATTATGTATGGTGGCGTCTCTCTGCTCCATCGGTTTTTCAGTCGCCTCCGACTCTGAATCTCTGCCTCTTCTACAACCACCGTGCCGGCGTCGAGTTACTGATCAAACAACTCAAAGGAGATTACGCCCTGGGCAGCATCCCCGCCCGTCACTTCTTCGCCAACGAGACCTACGTTCACCCGCGTTCGCGGAGGTACAACCTCGTCAACTGGTTCAAGCGACTCTGCCTGCTCCAGGAATTTCAGAACGCCACGCTGCAGACCCTGCGGCACCACACCCTGCTGATGCCTGCACGGCTGCGTCACACCGAAAATCGGCCACGGCTGGCTCTGCCTGCCAGCGGTTTCCGCGAGGCGGCCTGGAAGTATCCCCTGCACCAGATCAAGGGGCTCAAGCTGTAAAACCATCCCTCTTCACGCAGGATTCAGGTTAATGTGTGATGAGTAGGGCCAAATGGCCCCTATACATCCACGAGATTTCATTCTTGCTATATTTGGGCGGTTGGTGCAAAATTCACAAGCCTTGATCTACTGAGCGAGGTGAAAAGAGAAGCAATGAGTACTAGCGCACACCCGTTCCCGGCTCATCTTTTTGAGTATGCTTCGAAAAACGATCTTCAGCACCTGCTGGAAATCATGCATTACACTGTCCAAGCTGAAACTCCCGAGGACGTCAAACACGTCCTGATTCGTGCCAAGAGTTTTCTTCCGTTTGAGCATCTGATTGGGGGTCTTGTACGTCTTGGACCACAAGGCACGTGCGAAGGGTTTACAGACGTGTTGAACGTCAACTTCCCAGAGGAATGGCTCTATCTCTATTGGAAAAACCGCTATGCAGAGGTGGATCCAGTTTTGCACGCGCTCATGAAGTCGCAGCAAACACAGGTTTGGAGCCAGGTATATGCCAACGTCACATCGGAGCGAGAAAAGGAATTCGTAGAGGCCGCAACTTCTTTCGGCCTCACCGACGGAGTCACAGCCGGATCACTCGATCCCTCGTGTGGAGTGGCCACATTCTTTGCGTTTGCAGGCGGAGACACGGCTGAACACGCACGGTTCGTGAAATTTTTGGACTACCTTGGCCAACACCTCCACTGGGCACTGCTGAGGGCTGCATCGAAGACTTCTTCCTCAACCGACATGTGCGTGACAACACTTTCTCCGCGAGAAGTCACGATTCTGAATTGGATAAAGAACGGAAAAACCAATTGGGAAATCTCGCAAATTATTGGAATCACGGAACGGACCATTCGCTTTCACGTCGAGAGCATCTTTAGCAAACTTGATGTCTCTTCACGGAGCCAGGCTGTCGCCGTCGCCGTTCAACACGGCCTTCCAAATTTAGTAGCCTAGGGGCCCATATGAATCGCCCCCCGCACTCCGCTTTCAAGGAAGTACTCATTCATGCGGTCGGCAAAAGAAGGGATGATTGTTCTGCCTGAGCTGGGAAACCCAGCTCCACTTCACAGCACTGCTTCGTTGACCCTTTCACCACTTTTCCCTCTGCCGTAACCGTCGTTGCCATCCATTCCATGAGTTGTGGCCTTTTTTGAGCAAGAGCTTTTTCACATTTCACGATGTCCATGATGGCTGCAACCGACAAGGTATCCGCAGGAGGAAGGGCAACAGGTGGACCTAATGAATCACAGGAAATTCCCAGGCCGCGAAGCACTCGGATGAAGCGGTGTTCTACTACAAGGTAAAAATATCTGATGTCATGGACAAGCGCCCATTGGTAGATGCCCTTGATAAGGGTCAACATCAAACGAGCAGACAAGCCCTTGTCCCTGATTGCTGGATCAAGAGCGAGCCTGGTAATTTCTGCCGTATCAAGATTCTTAAGAACGCGATGTGATCCGACCAGGCATCCACTGAATTCACTTTCCAGCATAAATGGGAACGGGGCGGGCGTTATCCGTACCATTCCCAATAGTCGTTGGTTAGAGAAGAGACCGATTGAGGTACTCCATGCATCATAGACATCAGACTCGAGTTGGTCATTTCTCTCCGGCACCCACCTGAGCTTCTCCGCAAAGACCCTATGTCGAAGATGGTAGGCTTGCCTATACTCTTCCTCGCTTTCGAGCAACTTCACCAACACCTCTCCCTCGTAGAAGAATATTGGTCTGGATTCCTGTCTAACCTCGTTGCTCATGGGCACCTCCAACAGGCT
>DATHTZ010000370.1:0-1887 GCA_035462675.1 Nitrospiraceae bacterium
GTGGCCTCATCAATACACATGGGCTGCCCGTCCCAATACGCAGTCTTCGGAGCGACGCCAGCCATCGTCCACGGATGCCGGCCCTCCTATTGATATGCGGGTGACTCATAACTTGACTCATACTTGATTAATCGTTCTCCTCCTGGAAGCAAGGCTGGTCCAACGCAGCGACACCAAGAAGTCCGGACGCTATACGCTGAGGTGAAAGCGTATTCGTCTATCTCGTTCATTTGGTGTATCTGGTTTCTCTGGTGCTTGTGGTCCGATCAACAAAGCAAACCAGACATACCTCCCAGAGGGCTCCTCAATTCACCATTCATCATTTAGAATTCCACATTTCGTTTTCCCTCCCTCGGAAGGCGAGGTGATTTCCCAGAGGGAAACGGGTATTCTGCGGCCACCAAAATGGAGGTCAGGTGGCACTCTCGCTCAACAAACCGAAACTGGACAACCTTGCTGGTGATATCTGGAAATCCGCCGAGCGGCTGCGTGGGAAGTTCAAAGCCTATGAATACCAGAACGTTATCTTGCCCATTATTGTCATCCGCCGCCTCGAATGTGTGTTGCTGGAGTGGCGCGAAGCGAAGCGTGCCGAAGTGCTGTCTAAGCGGCCAAAGCTCACCGGAAAAGAACTCGCCAAGCTGGTCAAGGAACTTGAACTCAATCCCAAGCAGTCACCGTTCTCGAACAAGACCCACTGGACACTCCGCAAGGTCTATGAGGAAGATCATGCGATTCTAGAAGCAAACTTCCGTGCTTATATCAATGGTTTCTCCAAGAACGTTGACGACATTATCGAGCACTTCAATTACCGGGCCACCATCGGCTCGGTGGTGAAAAATAACCGGCTCGCTCCGATCCTGAACCAATACAAGGAATTGGAACTCGGCCCAGACAAGCTCTCGCCGTTGGAGATGGGGTACATCTACGAGGAATTGCTCAGGCGGTTTTCGGAGCAGAGTGGCGAAGAGGCCGGAGAACATTTTACACCGCGCGAAGTCATCCGCCTGATGGTGGAACTGCTGGAGATCCCTATACCGGACAAGCACATCTCCATCTATGACCCGGCGTGCGGTACCGGCGGTATGCTATCTGTGGCTAAAGAGCATCTACTCGACCGTGCCAATACAGCGGAGGAAAAAGCGCGCGTTGAGAAGTTCGTTACCATTCATGGGGAAGAGATGTCCCCGACAAACTACGCCATATGCCAAGCCGACTTACTGATCAAGAACGACAAGCAAGCCAAGGTCACCTATGGCAACTCGCTCATCCCACACGATTCCCACAGCAAAGACCCCGGCGATCAGTGGCCTGAAAACAAGTACCGTTTTAACCGCATGTTGAGCAATCCGCCGTTTGGCGTCACCTGGGGCGGCAAAGACGGCTACGAGGCGCAGGCGCGCAAACTAGAGAAGACACGGTATCAGGCCGGGATGCCGCGCGTGAACGACGGGGCGCTACTCTTCCTGCAAACCATGCTGGCGAAGATGATTCCGGCCGCCGAAGGCGATAGCCGCATCGCCATCATCTTCAACGGCTCACCCCTCTCCAACGGTGACTGCGGCTCGGGTGAGAGTGAAATACGTCGCAGGATTCTAGAGAACGACTGGCTCGATGCCATTGTCATGCTCCCTGACCAACTCTTCTACAACACCGGCATCTTCACCTACATCTGGCTGCTGCGCAACGACAAGCCTGCCTCACACCAGGGACGTGTGATGCTCATTGACGCCCGCCAGCAATTCGAGAAAGAGCCAAAATCTTTCGGCAACAAACGCAACCGTATCACCGACGAACACCGATCCTGGATCGAGCAGCGCTACCGAGACGGCTGGAAAAAGGGCTATGCCGATGAACAGGTGAAGACCTTCCAGCGCGAAGACTTCG
>DATHTZ010000371.1:0-1910 GCA_035462675.1 Nitrospiraceae bacterium
CTGTCAGGACAACAGGCTAAGCAGATCCAAGAACTGATCGATCTGCTCAAGAAGAACAACCTGACCGAAATGGAGCTGGAGCGCGAAGGCCTCAGAGTCCGCGTGCGGTATGAAACCGGGCTGAGAACGATGACAGCGACGGTTCTGGAGCAGGGGACATCTATCTCGACATCAGCCGTGCCATTGCCTACTGCGACAGCCACACAGACCGAAGACACGACAGGCATGATCACCATTGCATCCCCGATCGTTGGGACGTTCTATCGCTCCCCCTCGCCGGATGCCGATCCCTATGTTGAAGAAGGCGATTATGTGAAAAAGGGACAGGTCCTCTGCATCGTCGAAGCGATGAAGTTAATGAACGAAATCGAATCGGAGGTGGATGGGCGGATTACGAAAATTCTGGCCGAAAGTACCAAGCCGGTGGAGTATGGCCAAGCGCTCTTCCTCGTCGATCCAACAGCCACACCCTAACCTCTTCCCTCGACCCACATCGGAGTACGCGCGTGTTCAAGAAAGTGTTGATAGCCAATCGCGGTGAGATCGCGCTCCGCGTCATTCGTGCCTGCAAGGAACTCGGCATTAAGACCGTGGCGATCTTTTCCGAAGCCGATGCATCGAGTCTGCATGTCCGCGCAGCCGACGAAAAGATCTGCGTCGGCCCCCCCGACGCCGCTCTCAGTTATCGAAATATTCCCAACGTCCTGAGTGCGGCCGAGATTACCGGGGCGGACGCTATCCATCCCGGCTACGGATTTCTCTCCGAAAACGCCCACTTTGCTGAAGTCTGCGAATCCATCGGCGTAAAATTCATCGGGCCTACATCCGAACACATCGCCCTCCTGGGCGACAAGGCCAAAGCGCGAGAAATCGTTGCCCGCCGAGGTTTACCCGTCACACCGGGCAGCCCCGGTGAACTCAAGAGCGAACAGGGAGCTCTCGAAGCTGCCGGTAAGGTCGGCTATCCCATCATCATCAAAGCATCAGCCGGTGGGGGAGGGCGCGGCATGCGCGTCGTCAATAAAGCCGAGGATCTTGGTCGCGCGTTTCAAGCCGCACAGGCGGAAGCGAAGACCACGTTTGGCAACGATGCCGTCTACCTTGAACGATATTTTCTTGAGCCTCGCCATATCGAAGTGCAGATTATCGCCGACCATCGTGGGCATGTCGTGCATCTCGGTGAGCGCGACTGCTCGATCCAACGCAGGCATCAAAAGCTGCTCGAAGAAACGCCGTCGCCTGCCGTCGACGAAAAACTCCGCCGGGAAATCTGCCGCGTCGCCGTCGAAGCCGTCAAAGCCGTCCACTACCGCAATGTCGGCACCGTCGAGTTCCTGCTCGACAAAGACCACAACTTCTTCTTTATGGAAATGAACACCCGCATCCAGGTAGAGCACGCCATCACCGAAATGGTGACCGGTATCGATCTCATCAAGGAACAGATCCGTCTCGCGGACGGGCAATCCCTCTCGTTCAAACAGCAAGACGTCAAACTCATCGGGCACAGCATCGAATGCCGTATCAACGCCGAAGATCCGGAAAAGTTTACCCCTTGTCCAGGCATGATCACCAAGTACAGCGCGCCGGGCGGATTCGGCGTACGAGTGGACTCAGCCATAGAATCGAACATGATGGTCGTCCCGTTCTACGATTCGATGATTGCCAAGATTATCACCCATGGCCGGGACCGGCAGGAATCTATCGCCCGCATGCGCCGAGCCCTCGACGAATTCGTGATCGAAGGCATCAAGACGACCATCCCGCTGCACAAACGCATACTCAACGACCCCGACTTCCAAAAGGGCCATGTCTCAACCCTCTTTCTCGAACGCTTCCTTACCAGTTAACGCATCCCGAGACGCTGCTCGACAGCCATTCACGAATCTCCCTATGTGCCTGTTGTGAGATTC
>DATHTZ010000372.1:0-7245 GCA_035462675.1 Nitrospiraceae bacterium
GGTCCCCGACGATGTTCATGCCAGCCATCAGCGGCCCCTCGATCACATGCAGTGGCTTATCATACTTCTGCCGAGCTTCTTCGATATCCTGCTCAATATAGTCGGTCACGCCCTTCACCAGCGCATGAGAGAGACGCTCCTCGACCGTTCCGGCGCGCCACTCATCGTCTTTCACGACCGCTTTGCCCTGTTGCTTGACCGTCTCGGCAAACGTCACCAATCGCTCGGTCGCATCCGGCCGTCGGTTCAGCAGCACATCTTCAACCAGCTCCAGGAGATCCTTAGGAATCTCCTCATACACCGCCAGCTGTCCAGCGTTCACAATGCCCATGTCCAGACCGGCCTTGATGGCGTGATACAGGAATGCCGCGTGCATCGCCTCCCGCACGCGATTGTTACCGCGAAACGAGAAGGAAATGTTGCTGACGCCGCCGCTGACTTTCGCCAATGGAAGATGCTGTTTGATCCAGCGTGTGGCTTCGAGGAAATTCACCGCATAATTGTTGTGTTCTTCAATGCCGGTTGCCACGGTGAGGATGTTCGGATCGAAGATGATGTCCTGGGCTGGAAAGCCTATGCGTTCCGTAAGAAGGCGATAGGCCCGTTCACAGACCTCGATCTTGCGGTCATATGTGTCGGCCTGGCCACGCTCGTCGAACGCCATCACCACCACGGCAGCCCCATAGCGATGAACCAATGTGGCCTGCTGGAGAAACCTGGCTTCGCCCTCCTTGAGACTGATGCTATTGACGACGGGCTTGCCCTGGATGTTCTTCAGCCCCGTCTCGAGGATATCCCACTTCGAACTATCCACCATGATGGGCACGCGAGAAATATCCGGTTCCGAGGCCACCAATCGCAGGAACTTCTCCATGGCGGCCTGGGAATCGAGCATTCCTTCATCCATATTGATGTCGATGATCTGGGCGCCCCCCTCTACTTGCTGTCGTGCCACCGAGAGCGCGGCGTCATAATCGCCTGTCAGAATCAGTTTTGAGAAAGCCGGCGACCCAGTGACGTTGGTCCGTTCACCGATGTTTACAAAGTTCGATTCCGGACGAATCGTGACTGCTTCGAGCCCACTCAGCCTGGTATGAGGCTCGACGGATGGTGGGACGCGCGGAGGAAGACCGCTCACGGCCTCGGCAATCAGCTTGATGTGTCCGGGTGTCGTCCCGCAACACCCTCCAACAATATTCAGCCAACCATTTTGCGCCCATTCTCTCAATTGGGGAGCTAGGCTATCTGGTGTCTCTGGAAATCCCGTCGGTAGCAACGGATTCGGCAGCCCGGCATTCGGATGGCTACTGACATAGATCGGAGCCAGGCGCGAGAGTTCCTCAATCAACGGACGCATTTCCTTGGGACCGAGTGCACAGTTGATGCCGACGCTGAGCAAGGGCACATGGGCCATGGAGATCCAGAAGGCTTCGATCGTTTGACCCGTCACCCCGCGATTACTGCCGGCTTGAATAAACGTCACCGAGGCCATGAGTGGGAGCCTGATGTGGCGATCGTCGAAAAGCTTATCGATAGCAAAGAATGCCGCTTTGGCATTGAGCGTATCGAAGATGGTCTCAACCAACAAGAGATCCACTCCGCCATCGACCAAGCCACGGACCTGTTCGTAGTAGGCTGTTACCAGTTCATCATAGGTAGCGCCGCGCGCCGCCGAATTGTTGACATCGGTGGAAATCGACGATGTCTTCGTGGTGGGTCCAATCGCACCGGCCACAAAGCACGACCGACCAGGCGCTGTCACCTTGATCTGCTCCGCCGCACGCCTGGCGCATTCCGCTCCGGCTCTCGCAATCTCGTAAGCCAACGACTCCATACCGTAGTCGGCCAGGGAAATAGCTTGTGCGTTGAACGTATTTGTTTCCACGATGTCGGCGCCGGCCTCGAAGTACTGGCGGTGAATCTCCTCAATAATGGCGGGCTGAGTGAGGTTCAGCAGATCATTATGCCCTCTCTGGTCTTTCTTCCAACCTTTAAACCGTTCGCCCCGAAACGCAGCCTCGTCCAGCTTCCGCTGCTGGATCATGGTCCCCATAGCCCCATCGAGGACCAGGATACGTTGTTGTAGTTCGATTTCTAACGATGCCCTCATACGATCTGTCTCCGCGATCTAGCCCGGACTATTCACGAATACCTGCTACGTCGTCCGATCCTCTCACCCGGCGGGGCTTTTCTCGTTCGGCCTCCTCGAAGGACTGCCAGTACGCCTGCGTCGACCTTGCTTGTGAGAAGCCCCTGCGGGCTTCGGTCTCGAACGCCTCACAACGGCATTCATGAATAATCCGGGCAAGTCCGCTGTGATGGTGAACGAAGTCCGGCCATCATAACCGACCGGTTCTTGCACCGGCAAGCAGCCCCATCGCGCCTTGACAGGAAGGAATGCCGCCGATACGATGCCGCCATCAGTTTGGAGAGAAACTGTGCTCCTGCGTTATTCTATTCATATCATCCTCTCGTCTCTGCTGCTTCTCATATTCACCACCGGCATCTGGATCCAGCCTTCTACTGTCCTCGCAGCCGCCTATTTTGAGGATGGGTACCTCGGGCTGACGCAAACGGAACTCCATCAAAAACTCGGGATGCCGCAGGCTGTGCGCGACCGGAAGTCCGAGCTGCGAGTCTTTGCCTACTATGCCATTACCGATTGGGAGAAGTATTTTCGGCAGCTCGTGTCGCCGGAGAATGGCGAGGATGTCTATACGTTTAGACGTAATAACATCGAAGTCCGGTATTCATTCAGTTATACCCTCGACCCCAACGATGAACGCGAGAATCGAACGTTATTCGTTCGTCTCGTCGAAATTGAATTCTCCCCAGCCGTCTCCTTCGCCCAGATCCCCACACTTGTCCCGGAATTTCGCCCTTCAGAGGATCCAGCCTCTCCCTCGTTCCGATCGAATATTTGGGTGCTGTTGTTTAAGGGCCCCACATCTCCACAGGCTCGTTTTATTGTGAAAGAAGCGACTAAGGACAAGCTGGAATGGACACTGGCCTACCAGCTATTCTCCTTGCAGGGCCTGCCGGACCCACTCACGACCAAGGCGCTTGTCGATCGCGTGGAAATCAGCACTCAAAGTGTCGACCTGGTGAAACAACGCCAGCGACACACCCACGACCCAATTCTGAATCCCTACTCACAAGAATTCTCCCAGCACCGGCTCGCTCCTCAGCCGCCCACGGCTAAGAAAATACCGGTCCCGAAATATGCGGACTAGCCCGCTTGGGTTTCATGACACAGCGATGACGAGGGAACGTAGCGGCTAGGGCGTGCGCTGGAGGTGATCGAATTGTTTCTCTTGGATCTTGCCTGCCTGACCACTTAATCGATCCAGCGGGGCATCCTGCGAGGTCAAGAACAAGGCAGGAACGGTCAAACCCAACATGATCAAACACCAGAGTGATAGAAACCGGGTGACTTGGCTTCTCAAAAGAAGTCTGACAAGTAGGCAGACTACCGCAGCGATACCGCCGAAGGTGAGAACCTGAGACTGATAGGGAGTCAACCCAGAAATACTCGGAGTGAATTTACCGAATCCCGCACTAGTACTGTGTGTTAAGTCAGTAATCTTCTCCTGTAATTTTACGGCAACAGAGTGATCTGATGCGGCTTTGGACACCTGTTCCGTTACCCGGACCTTCGCACGATACCGTTCGGGAATGCTCTCGAAGTTGTCGGTCAAAACCGGAGTGCCTCGGTCATCAATATAGGAGTAGATGGTCGTGGCAGAAGCGGTCCCCGTTAACAGATGGCTGCAGATCCAAAGGAGAAAAATTCCAAAAGTGGCAACTGTTCCACCACGAAAGAAAACGCGCCATCGCCGATTTTCTGGAATCATCTCATTTTTGAACGACTCCATCATCACAAGTATACATACTGCTCACATCTCATTGATTAGATTGAGACAAACAGCTTCGCTTCGCTTGACTCTCTCCAATTCACGTTGCTACGATGCGCCGCATTATGTCTCACACCACCGTGGCTCCCCATGAATCCATGAACGCCGCTCCAACCGGTCTAGAAGAACAGATCCCCTTCATACGCCGACGCTCGGTTCGGCTTATCATCTACGCTGGGCTTGGCCTGTTTGTTCTTATCATGGTGATCTGGCCGCTTATTGCACAACTCAAGGACCCGGACTTTCAAAACCATATCGTGGAACATCGAGTCATGGTCGGGATGTCGAAAGAACAGGTGTTAGAAGCCTGGGGGGGACCTCAAACGATCAACACGACCTTCACGAAGGAAGGTATCCGGCGCGAGGAATGGATTTTTGAAGATTGGGAAAACGCCGCGGTGGTGAAACACCGCTATCTCTACTTTGAAGAAGGCAACCTCATCGGCGGTTGGTTCCAAGGGTCCGGCGAACGGCTCCCCACTCAGTCCCCATCCAATCCACACAGCCCAAAACCCCGAAACTAGCCGTGACTTACGGTTGCGACGAGACATCCCGAACAGCCAACCGCAGTCGGCTCAGCAGCACTTCCGCATGGAGCTGGTCACACTCGTCGACCATGACATGCGAGTTGAGAATAGGGAGCCCTGGATACAAACTGCTCATATGCTCATTCTGAACGACATAGGCGATGCCGCTGCCCTCCAGCAGACTGGTGATCATTGCCAGTTCTCCCATGCTCTGCGGCTCAGTGAGACGAATCATCGGCATGGGTCACCCTCCGTCCTCACAGTGGCCATAGGCGGTTGATCCTCCGTCGTTTCGTTGCTTTTTCTCTGCATCCCTCTTACACTCACCAAGGACTATGGCGTTTCTGTAATTTGCACGCGGCGCTCTTTCCCGGGGCCGCCAGAAACAGTCAACACACGTTTCCATTCTCGAATCTGATACACCGCCCAGGCAGGAGATTGGCCTTTAAAATAGGCATCGGGGTCTTCTCCGCTGGCATTGAGAAAGATCGGCTCAGTGAAGCCTTCTTCCAGCGCATAGTCGAGAAGACAGTCCGTCACAAACCCCGACCCTCGTAGGGACACCTCGGCCAGCATCGATAAAATGTCTTCTGGGTTTTGAATCGTGACCTGATTCATCAACGCACCTCCACGTCATTGGATTGTAGCGATCCGTTCACCAGGAAGGCAACAGACATGACACGCCCCATGACGAAAAGTCGATTCCAAGAAGAACTCTTGCGTATGATGGACCGTAAACATCATTGGGCCTGGCCGGCATTCGCCGACGGAACGGTCACCGTCGATCAACTTAAGCGCCATTTTCAACAGGAATACGGCGTGTACGTGCGTGACTTTCCTGTCTTCCTGGCACGTATTCACGGGCAGAATCCCCCGGCCCCGATCCGCCGAATGCTCGCCGATAACATTTACGAAGAAGACACCGGTGGGCTCTCGTTGGGAACGTCGCATCCGGAATTGTTCCTGACCATGATGGCAGGCCTTGGATTGCCGGCACGCGACTTCGAAGCCGTACGTCTCTTACCGGCTAGTCGACGCTACCGTGCTTGGCTCGACCGGGTCTCGAATAATCCGGACTGGGTCATCGGAGCAGCGGCCCTCACGGTCTTCGTAGAAGGCAGCGTGAAGGATAGAGCCGAAATCGCCGACCCATCTAAACCCAAAACCGCCGAAGAGATCGAAGTGATCGTCCAACGCCACCCACTGGTGAAATACCACGGCCTGTCCCCCGATGCTATGGATCTCATTCGTGCGCACCAAATGGTCGAAGCCGGCCACCGTCATGATGCCTATGCGATGGTCGTGAATTACGCCAAGACACGCACTCAACAACAGGCCGTTCTGAATTGTCTCAAGAAATGCCTGACGCTCTGGCAGGCCTATCGCGATGCGATCGCCAAATACTGTGGAATGAAAAAGACCTGATTGTGCCTTGGCTGATCCAACTTGCATTCTTGTTTCTTGTTCTGACCTTCAGCCATCCACCATTGGCTATCAGCTCTCTTCCGCCCAACGACATGGCGCTAGTGCCTGCCGGTGAATTCCTGATGGGGAATCCGGTCGGCAGCGATGGTCTTCCAGACGAACAACCGCAACGCCTCGTCTACACCGCTCCATTCTTGATCGACCGCTACGAAGTCACGAACGATCGCTATGCACGATTTGTCCAGGCGACCGGGCATCGTGCACCGGCACACTCGAACCCTGCTTCCACATTGTGGGAAAACAATGCACCGATGCCAGGTATCGGCGCACATCCCGTCGTGAATGTCAGTTGGGACGATGCCGTGGCCTACTGTACCTGGCTGGGTACGCGTCTGCCGACCGAAGCGGAATGGGAAAAGGCCGCGCGCGGTGTCGATGGCCGTCGCTACCCCTGGGGAAACGAGTGGGACTTCACGAGAGCCAACAGCGCCAGCTATTGGGCAGGACGAACCATCGACTTTCAGAGCGGAGCGGATTGGGACGCCTTCTGGATCAAGGGCGAAGGGGCCAAGATTGCAAAAGAAAAGGGCATGAAGGGAGAAGTGCTCACTATGCCGGTCGCGAGCTTTCCAAAAAGCGCGAGTCCCTATGGCCTGCATGACATGGCAGGCAATGTCGCGGAATGGGTACAGGATTGGTATAACCCAAACTACTACAGAGAGGCCCCTCTCTCAGACCCTCAAGGACCTCCTCGTGGGGCAATCAAAGCAATGCGCGGCGGATCCTGGCTCAAGCCGGCTATCAGTCTTCGAACGAGCGACCGCGACTGGGGCACGATGGACAGCCGCCCCAGCGGCACGGGCTTTCGCTGCGCAAAGGACGCCTTCTGAGAGAAGGCGTGATCTCACCGAGCTAGTACATATTCAACCCGTTCGACCCTCACCACCGGCATGATAATACCCACGCCTTCTTCATCGTGGGAAAAGTCATAGACAAGAGATTCCTCGGCGGTGAGCCTCCCCACCATCGCTATTTCAACGCCGATTTTTCGACCGGCATTGATCTGTCGGCGGAGGGCTTCGCGGGTGCTGGGATCAGGAATCACGACGAGATTACTTGGGACCTCTTCTGGTTTAAATCGGATCACACCCCATCTGGTCGGTGTGAAGATCGGCCCAATGGCTAGGCCAAACCCGCCGGTCGTTGGATCGTAGCGCGAAAGTTCCGCTGACCATAGAAAGGCCACCGTCCACTGAAGCGCTTTCTTCCCTACACGCTTCGCATCCCGTTCACGGTTCAGGGTGAACAACCGTTCATCGAGGCCAGCATCATGATGGCCATGACCGTAGACCACGTCCCAATTCGGAGGGCTTCCATCC
>DATHTZ010000373.1:0-1933 GCA_035462675.1 Nitrospiraceae bacterium
GTGTACTGCTGGGAGAACCCCCAGCGAGCTTGGAAGAGCGGTTGACGCATTCCATGCCGCTGCCTGTCACCCTGCCGAGTATCCCCAGGTTCCTGCCTTCGAGTTTGCTGGAGCAGAGGCCGGATCTGCGGCTTGCACACACGGACGTCAATGCGGCAGCCGCCAGCCTCGGTGCGGCGCGAGCGGATTTGTATCCGAAATTCGTCCTGTCGGCGAGCGGCGGGTTCGGTGCACTGTCGGTCGGCGGATTTCCGAGTCTGGCAGAAAGCGTGTATGCGCTGGGGTCGGGTCTCACGGCCCCGATATTCAATGCTGGTCGCATCAAAGCTCATATCACGGCGGCGGATGCGCGGCTCGATCACGTCGCGGCCAACTATGAGAAGACCTTTCTTCTCGCCTTGGAGGACACGGAAAACGCCTACGTCGCGCATACTGCGGCCCTGGAGCGCCGCGATCAGTTGGTCCGGGCCGAGACGGCGGCGGAGCGATCCCACGCCCACGCCCACGCCTTCTACCAACGCGGAGCTGTGGACTTCCTGTCGGTACTCGACGCTCAGCGCACAAGGCTTGCAACCAGCGACGAACGCACCAAGGCCGAGACTGCGGTGCGCGTAGCCTTGGTCTCCCTCTATCGGGCCTTTGGCGGCGGCTGGTCAGGCGAACCTTCGGTGGGTCGCCCGCCGTCTTGAGGGATCTCGTTGGTAATGAGCCTGAAGTCCTCACAGCTATGCGGAAACGACTCGACGACATAGAAGCCGGTTGGATGGGGAACAAACCTTAATGATGAGCGAGAAGAAAGGAAGGGGACAATCATGGACCATATGACATTTACGACAATCTTTTCGTTGCTGACTACGATGGGGATGGTTCTGTTGATCATGGGGGACATGAGCGCATTTCAGCCAACATTGGCCGAGGTGAGGAAGAAAAGGGTGTGGAGTATCAGATACAAGGTCCCGACAGTTCTCTGCAAAAGTGATCACCCATAACAATAAGGAGAAGCTCGCTCTCCGGAAAATGAGTAAGGCAGTCCAACGAATGTTGTCCTAAATGAAAGGAGTTGTCATGCGATTCAGACCATACATATTAATGCCAGTCACCCTACTCGTTATAAGCCTAGGACTCTTCTGCGGGGCCGAGGCCAAAACCATCGAAGCGGGCCACGCGACTGTGAGCTGGAAAGGAAAAGGCGTGATCGATGATCTGGGGGATGGGGACAGAGTCTTTAGCGGCATTCTTACCGGGACCATTCTCGTAAAGCATCTTTCCGAAGGCCCGGAACCGGGGCAGATCCATCAAACCAAAATGGATTGTCAGGCAATTCTCTATATCAGTAAGAAGGTAGAGCAACCGAAGACGATTCTCTGCATCTTGAGACCCCGTCAAGGCAAGGACCTCGTATATGTAGAAGTCCGATGTGCTGGAAAGACGGGCGAATGCAAAGGCGAGATGACGTGGGTCTGGGGAAAGGGCAGATGGAAGGGCATTACAGGGACGACGCCGTTCGTCGCCGGTATCTATATTGAAGAACAGAAAAAAGGAGAAGTCTACGGAAGCGCCCATTGGCCGGAGTTGACCTATACACTGCCGTAAAGGTTCATGTCTCGCCACGGTGAGAAGGGCATCGAGGAGCTGATAATAGCGCTACTGAGAGGATGTGACCCCAATGGAGTTCAACTCACATCGTCAAAACTGGTCCCAGGCAGTACAGACGACAACTTTTTGGCCTGCTATAACAATACCCTTCTTTGCCGGACCCTGGCCGATGAAGCTCACCCTTTCAACGCCATTCAGGAGGAAGCACCATGCTAAGACCAAATAGATGCTCTCTCACGATCACGACCATTTCTCTGGTTGCGGCTATCCTGCTCGGAAGCGGCTGTACAACAACTTCCCCTTCTCCATCTCAAACGTACAACTCCGAATTGGAATA
>DATHTZ010000374.1:0-2418 GCA_035462675.1 Nitrospiraceae bacterium
TGGCGTTCGGCGTGAATGAGGCCGATAAGTATCAGGAAGCCACCTTGCTCGTGAATCTGGCTGAATCATCGAAAAAGCAGATGGTGTGGCAGGCCGTGATCAGGGAAACGGTAGGAGGAAGCTTGGAGAAGAATTTTGAAATGGTCAACAAGGGAGTCGCCAAGGCATTCGAAAACTATCCCACGCCCAAATGAAGTGATCTGATGATCCCACCGTCGGTCGCGGAAAGAGAAGTCCTTCGTCACTGTGATCCCTTGGGGCTCAACCCATCGATCTTGTGTGGTGGCTCGCAAGGGCCCAGGAGGATTCACAAACAAATGAATTAGAAGGAGGCATGGTTCGCATATGAAAATGCTATTCATTGTGACTCGGGACTCAATGTTAAGTGAGTTGAAAGAGGCTTTTGCGAGACAATGGCATTAGTGCGTACACCATAATTGGCCAGGTAATTCATCGGTTCAGGCGAGCGAGACACGGGCACCGGACACTCCACTAGTCGGTCGACCTCGGAAGCAGCAAACTGAACTGGAAGCGCAAGATCCAGTCTGGGCCAGGATCTGGCCGAACCACATTGGAGAACGCTTGCAGGGTCGCGTTGAAGGACAAGTTCCCGATTTCAAATACCTTGCCAACCCCTCCTCCCAGCGGCACCGTCCATTTGTTACCGCTACTCCCTTCCCAGTTCGACGTCACGATCGGCGAGGATGTGAGATACCAACCATGGTCAAAATTGTAGTTGAGAAATTGTTGTGCGAGGAACTGGCTTACGTTAGGGCGATCGTGGCTCCCCGCGAAGGACCACACGTTGTTCACGAGGAGGCCCAGGGTCCAGTGACCTTCAATGATGAATACGGCGGCGGTGGGCCCCGCGCCCCACTTCCGCGACCCCAAGACATCGTCGGTGGTCGTTGGAAACTGGAAAATGGGCCCCGCACCCAAGAACACCGTACTAGATCGGGCTGGGGAGAGGAATGCTGAAAACTGAGAGGCGCCCAGCCCCCAAGTATCCTCGTTGGTGGTGGAAGGAGTCGGTTGCTTGATGACCGGCAAAAGCGTACGGGTAATTAGATTCCAGTCACGGTTGAGTTTGAAGGGGATGACAGGCTGAATTTTGAGCTCATTATTCGTGCGGTGGTTCGGCTCAATTCCGAAATTCATGTTATTCGTGAAAGGAACCCTCATCAGATCAGAGATGGGATTTTCTGTTTTTTGGGCCAGCTCGGTTTCCGATTCCTGTGCTATGGCCCGCGCTTCGGCTGCAACCATCGAAAGACTGAGCAGAATCGCCCCAATCAAGGCAGGGACGCTGGCCGACCACTGTCGTTTCGCCCCGCAGTCGTGATGCTCGCAGGCGAAATCTTCCTGAGGTGCGCCCGGTTTTTCTCTCGAGGGTGTGACCAGTGTGAACATGAACGTGAGTTTCCGTATTCACAGGTGATCTGCCCCGTATGGTATGTTAAAAATCGTGAGAAATCGACTTCTCTATGCTCGATGGAGGGTGAGGTTTTTGAACACCGGAGGCAGAGCGACTAGGCCCGTGATAAGAAAATGAAGGTGGTTTTAAAGGTCCTGCCTCTTGTACGAAGTGGTGAGACGGGTAAGACTACAACTCGGATGTATAGCGTGAAAGCGGAAAAGGAGACCTAGTAGACTGCCGGGCGCAGACGAGCCTAACCGTTCGCATGGGTTAAATCTCTGGGAACCAATTGTGCTCAAGCCCACCTCACTGCGGCTCATTAGCCAAACTTCTTGTTTCGCACATACCTTGGCTGGAGTGAGCCAAGGTGAGTTCTAGCGAGCTGGAATAGGATGGTGGAAACGCTTTCTAAACCGCTGGTTGGCCATCCACAAATCCTGCAAGAATTCCAGCCTCTAAATTCTCGAAATCTCAGACTGCCAAAGCTGATTTTTCACTGTCCTTAAATCAGATGATTGGAGAGCAAGTCTAGTCGTAGAAGCAATAATTAATGAAACTGAATTAGGTATAAATGCCATATCGTGGTCAGCCACACCATACAACGGAAGGCCCAAGCTCATCAAAAGGTTTGTGGCCTGCTGTTGCTTGCCATCCCCTCCTGTGTTATCCCCTCATCGTGGCTCTTTTCGAATCGGAACCGTGACTGGAATCGGGACACGGACACGAACGGCTTGTTCACTTTTCAGCAGTACAAATTGATTGTCACCTTTCTCAATGGAGGCCTTATACCTTTCGCGTCGCGCCACTTGTTCACAAAGGCCGCAAAGTCAGAAGGGTGAGAAGGAGGCCCCGCAATGGCATATCAACCCATTGAAAATTACGGCATCATCGGCAACATGCGGACGGCCGTGCTCGTCGGCCTCAACGGCTCCATTGATTGGTTCTGCGTACCCTTCTTCGATTCACCGAGCGTGTTCGCCGCCATCTTGGACGATCAGAAG
>DATHTZ010000375.1:0-2454 GCA_035462675.1 Nitrospiraceae bacterium
ACGGATCACCGCGGCGGCTGCGCCCTCAACCACGCCCCACACCCTCCGGTCGCACCATCATGCAGAAAAGCAGCAGCCTTCTCCTGGAGAGAGGGCGTCACCGAATGCCTGACTACTTCCAGAACCCCTTGGCAACATCAAACGAGAACCGGAGTTGAACGGCCGTATATTTTTGAACGAGTCCTGCCTTGTCTAACGGTTGATCCTGCTCTTGATACACGCTCAGTTCCATATCCTCGCGAAACCGCACCGCGAGCCCGATAATCCAATCCAATTCGGTGGGATTGAGTTTGTTTCCAGCTTCCCGGTCTGTAAAGAAGTTCATATCTCCATACAACACGACCCTATTTTTGTAGAGGTCGAGATCCGCATGGGCCACATACCGAAAAAGGGCTCGTCCGGTATTATCGGGCCGCGCAAAGTAGTTACTGTTCTGAAACAGCCAGCCGGCACCGGCATAGGCGGTCAGGTTCTGATTGGAAAAGATGCGTTGCCACCAACTGAGATCTTGTATGGCTTGGAATCGAGACGTCAGTAACGTATCGGCATATGCTTGGATGAGACCGCTCTTGTCAAGCGGCGCATCGCGCTCGTACTGAACGCGCCAGCCCCACCGGTCGATCAGCCCGGTGAAGGCATAGGTGCCGTCCCATTCGCTCAGTGTTATCCAGCCTTTTGTTCGATCTGAGAAGAAGTTTTGATCCGTGTAGAAGGTCAGATACTGCTTGTAGAGATCAGTTTCCAGGTGAAGCATGTGTCGGAGGCCGACCAATCCCGTATTATCGGGGCGAGCCGCGAAGGTTGGATTGGATATGAAGGCGGCTGTGAGGAAGTATCCTCCGAATAAGGTCTCTTCGGCTTCCCGTGCTGCCGTGTCGTTCGGCTGCTCCATCGACGGCAACGGACGACCGTACTTTTCCAACGCAAAGGACAAGGAAGGTGAGGCCAGAAGTCCAATGATACTCAGGACCAGGAGGCCAACTGCTCGGGCGAGGGCGGTGATCTGTCGCCGCTCCAGAACGTTCTCTGTTCCTCTCCGAGTAACAAGGAAAATTGAATACGCGATACGGTAGAACTGTGTGTGACAGACGATGCGAAGCGTCATGATATACTCCGTTCCCCCTGTCCCCGAGGGCCGGGCCGGAGCCATCATCGCGCTCGGTGGATTAGGCCACGAGAGGAGAGGCGACGCAGGGAAATCGGTAGGTACTCGAGGGTGTGGGATTCAAGCCAGCTATATCAGATTGACTACTTCTACCACCTGCATCCATGTCTCTCCTCCCCTGATGATATGATTGTCCGGTATCTGTACGTTGTCGCGTAGCAGCGGTTAAACAACAGATAGATGGGGCCTTCTACCTCACTGAGCAAGATGTGTCGGTCACAAATTTTAATCATGTGCCTCAAGATCGACAGGACAGTCGTTATTGAACACAGGTGTGGAAAATTTCCTCGCAGTGATCCATAGCGTCAATGGACTGGGGAGCCGACCTATACTCTACCCCCACCACGCGATCCTCTTCCATGAGGAGGTGCGCCCAACAGCCGTGGTGAACCCCCGATGTACTGCCCTTGGAGAGGGAGAATGATTCCTCAAACATGGGCGCTTCCTTATAGTAGGCCAGTACTGTTCCCTCGGTCGTCTTCGATTCCTTAAGAGGGTTGCCCGCACACGCAACGAGTTCTTGCTTACTTTTCCCAAGCAAGGCTTTCCCGATGGGGTTCGGTGCAATCGGCTGAGACACAGCACAGCCGATGAGCCAGAAGGCAATGTATAGAACAAGAGTGGAGATGGCGCGGATCATGTTAGCCTGGATCGTTTTTTTTCGGAGAATACAGTAGCATAAACCATCTTCTTTTTCTGCCATCCATTCTAGGCAACTCGCACAACTACCGTCGTTAACCCATGCTTATGCTCTGAAATTTAGGGGATGCCACAGATGGAAAGGGGACATTCAGAGCTACCCCAATTTTCTGGCCATTGGTCGGACGTAACACGCTCCCAGAGGATCCCATTCACATCACGCCAGGCAGAAAACCTCCACATCAGAGACCCCAAGACGATAAGACATCTCTTCATGGCTCTTTTCTCAAGGCCGCGCGCAAACGAGACGCCGCAACGTTGGGTCGCAAGACCTGAGGTGGCCCGGAATCACAGACACGTGGATTACACACCTCTCTCCTACCGCTCGACTCTTCTGGACTGCGACAGCCGAGCGCTTGATGCAAGCGCTGCCTGTTGTAGAACCGATCGATGTAGTCCCCGATGGCCACACGGCCACAGTCCATATTGAGAGGACGCCTATATCGGGAGACGGTCGAATGTTTGGAAACAAAGTTGTGTACTCCGTCATCTGAACCTGTGGGGATAGCAATCCCGGGCAAATGAACTTCACGGATGCCAGGGACCTAACCATAGTATTATGGTATGGTTAAGAGGGTCTTGTGAGGGTA
>DATHTZ010000376.1:0-10449 GCA_035462675.1 Nitrospiraceae bacterium
GTGTTTCGCTTCAACCGACGGCAGACTCCGATGGCAGCATTCCAAACGTTGCTGGGCATCAGCTCCACCAAAGGCCCTCAATCTATGAGGGGATTACGCTCTCCGGAGACAACCGGATAAGCATATACTCTCAATTGCCGACGCCTTCGATGCAATCTGTATCCCCGAAGTCCCGAGCAGAGTCGCCCGAAACACGATCGCACTCAGAATTCTCCAAGTTGCAGCCAGCACCCAATTTGACCCGGAGTTAGTCGATGCATTGTGGCTGTTCCAGGATTCTATTCCGAGCTCAGATCTTGTCGAGCCAACGATCCGAAACTGTTTCGATTCACTGTAGAAGTAATGGAGGTTCCACCATGTTTGCTTTTAATCTTCGTTACAACGCGCTTCCTCACGTCTTTGGGAGGTCATCTTTGATCTTCATATCTCTTCTCCTCGTCGGATGCGGATCCGGGGGCAGCAGTAGTTCCCCACCACCTTCAGTCGCCGCTACAGGCACACCTGGAGCCGAAGCCACCGTCGGCGAACGATTGTTTCTCGAAACGCGCTTTGCGCAAGCATTCAAAGTTTTTTTGGATAACGGTGGGAATATCAACGATCCGAATGCCGGCGATCCCGTCATGAATCTTTCCGAAACTACAGGGCAAGGAATAGGGCTCCCTGGACCCTTCGCATGGCTCTCAATGAATTGTCGAGGCTGCCACTTTGTCGATGAGCATGTAGGAAGGGTTGGCGGAGGGATGCGGACCTACACAGACTTCGCGCTCAGAAGCCCGATTCCTAACCGTGGCGACGGCAAGAGAACCGCGCCTCGGAATTCCCCGCCGCTAGTCAATGCATCACTCAATAGACCAGGGGGGCACTGTTTCATTTTGACGGAGAGTTCAATTCAATGGAAGATTTGATCGCGGCCACCTTCACAGGAAGAAACTTCGGCTGGCTCCCTGGCGAGCGTACACAGGCCATCGCCCATATCGCCAGGGTGGTCCGAGGCGACGATGGATCAGACCAACTGGCCCAGGACTTCGAAGGCCTTTCCTATCGTGTCCTATTCACCGGAGCCAATCCAAATATACCAGATGAACTCCGTCTGCCGCCGGAATTTCGTATATTGATTGGAACAGGAACCGATCAGGAGATCTTCGACGCGGTCGTCAAGGTGGTCGCGGCTTATGTGAAACAGCTTCAGTTCTCGCAGCAGGAGGAGAGCGGTGCGCTTATTCGTTCACCGTTCGACGTGTTTTTGAGTCACAACGGCCTCCCGCAACAGCCGAACAGTGGCGAAACTCCGCTCGACTACAGTCGGCGCCTCCTGCAACTCATGAAAGCTCGTGAGTTGGCGGGAACGCTCCAGTTCGTCACCTCAAATCCCAACAGAACAGACGGCCAGTTCCAATTCCATACTCAACCATTCGTGTTCAACGCCCAAGAATTGGACGGCTTGAAGATCTTCCCTTTCAGAGCCATCGGCTATTCCACCCACCGGACAGGAGTTAACCGCAGGCAAGATCGGTAACTGCCTCACTTGCCATAGGGCTCCGAACTTCACAGATTTCAAGTTGCACAACACCGGCACTACACAAAGGGAGTACGACAACATTCACGGTGCCGGCGCATTCACGGCACTGGTGATTCCAAATCTTGTCACTCGTAACGGAAGCTACAATGGCTTCCTTCCTGCTACTGAAGACCATCCTAACGCCTCTGAACGTTTCCGAGCCATCCCCGTTCTCGCTGACCCTGCCTTGATTGATCTGGGTGTGTGGAACGTCTTCGCCAACCCAGATATGCCGAACCCGCAAGCGAAGATTCGAGCCATCTTGTGCGACGACCAAGTGCCATGCCCGCTGTCCGATGCGACGTTACTGGATCGAGCCATCGCCAGATTCAAAACACCGGGCCTTCGTGATTTAAGCCATTCCGCTCCCTACATGCATAACGGTCAATTCGCCACGTTGAACGACATCATCGATTTTTACATCAGAGTCTCGGGTCAAGCCCGCGCAGGAACGCTACGCAATGGTGCAGTGCAACTTCATGGTATTGCCCTCACAGCAGGCGACGTCGCATCGCTTGTAGCGTTCCTCAAGTCGTTGAACGAGGACTATCAATAGGGTAATCAACGAACAGAGGGGCAAGCAGCCGGTGCCCGTCACACCGGCAACGGAGTGGGAGGGCCGCCCACTCCGCGAACGGGGGCCCGGTCTTCCTCCCGTGGTCCCCCCGCCCTACTTTCCGGAGATAAGGTGGACTGGACGAATGTGGGGTAGGATATTCGGCGGGACACCTTACGACTCTTTTTTGATCTGTTCCGCTAGATAGTTCTCCAGGCCCACCTGTTTGATCGTTTCCATCTGCATTTCGATCCAATCGATGTGCAGATCCACATCTTTGGCCATATCCTCGAGCATGTGCCGCGTGGTGAAGTCGGTTACCTTCGTACAATGCACCACGCCATCGCTTAACAAGGTGAGCATTTCTTGTTCAGCTTTTAAATCCAGCTTCAACTGCTCAGGAACAGTTTCGCCCACCTGCACAGTATTCATGCGTTGCACGTTCGGCACACCATCCAGATAGAGGATGTGGCCAATGAGCTCATCGGCATCTTTCATCTCAGCCATGCTCCGCTCTCGCACTTTATGATGGAGTCGTTCATAGCCCCAGTTCTCACACATCTTGGCATGGACGAAGTATTGGTTGATTGCAGTGAGGTCTGCGGTCAAAATCTTATTGAGGATATTGATGACGCCCTCTTTCGCTTTCATAGTTTCTCCCCTTTCTCAAGTTTAGTCGGCCTTCAGAGCCGCTTTGGGTTAAGAGACTTTCATCGCCAGATGGCTTCATCTCGTCTCATTATCAACACGTCTGGGAGCTTCGTCAACTCGGCCGACCGAGTCTCCTTGAGTTTGATTTTCATCATTGGCGAGACTGGTTCTCAATCTCGCACCGTCATCGAGTGTCGACGGAGGCACGAAAATGCCGCGTCTCATTTTCAGGATGGAAGGAAAGGCGGGATGAAATGGAGTATGAATCCGATCGGACTTATCCTGCTTCTCGATAGCCACATTCTTCGCTGCGGCATTGGACGCTGCGGCCGACTTGTTTGCTCACTTTCTCGATAAGAAACGGGGCGCTGCAGGTCGGGCAAGTTTTGTTGATCGGACGATCCCACAAGGCATATTCGCAGGCCGGATACTTACTACAAGCAAAGAACGAACGCCCCTTTCTCGTGCGCTTCTGAACAAGGTCGCCGCCACAGCCTGGCTGAGGACACTTCACGCCCAGCGAGAGCGGTTTGGTGGTTTTGCACTCAGGGTAGGCGGAGCAGGCGATGAACTTTCCAAACCGCCCGGTCTTCACCACCATTGGGCTGCTGCATTTCTCGCACTTCTCATCCGTCGTCAACTCGATCTTCGGGACAATTTTAATGGTGCCATCCTCAAGTTTTTCAAAGTTCTGCGTGTTCTTGCACGGCGGCTTGTCCTTATACGCAGGGCAGGCGAGAAATTTTCCGTTACGCCCCCATTTAATCTCCATCATTCGGCCGCACTTCTCGCAGGAAATATCTGTCGGTGGCTCCACCGTGTCCTTGGGGCCAGGAATCGTCTTCGCCTTTTCCAGATCCATCGTGAACGTTCCGTAAAACTCCCGCACGGCCGTCACCCACGGCTTGTTGCCATCTTCAACTTCGTCCAATTCCATTTCCATATGTGAGGTAAAGTCGACATTGATGAGATCTGGAAATCCCTTCATCAGGAAATCGTTCACGGTCCGCCCTGTTTCGGTGGGAGCGAAACGTCCGTCCGTCTTTTCGGCATATTTGCGATCCTGAATCGTCGAAATGATGCTCGCATAGGTAGATGGACGACCGATGCCTTTTTCTTCCAATTCCTTGATCAGCAAGGCTTCGTTGTACCGAGGCGGAGGCTGGGTAAAATGCTGCTTCGAGAGCACGCCGGGAACCGTCTGTCCCTCCTGGGATATGAGTCGCAGCCGCTCACCCTCGCTGAGCAGCGGCAACTGACGCTCGGTCTCGTCCTCGACCTCCTGTTCGCTCTTTTGCTTCTGTGCAAAGAGCTCCTTGTCGATCCCTTCCATGTAGACAATCGTATGGCCGGGAAACTTCACCACGGTGCCGGTTGAGCGGAACAGAAACTTCTCGTTCGTCTTGATAGGGCTCGACTCCACCCGAGTC
Organism: Nitrospiraceae bacterium; assembly: GCA_035462675.1. Lineage (GTDB taxonomy): Bacteria > Nitrospirota > Nitrospiria > Nitrospirales > Nitrospiraceae > Palsa-1315. The sequence goes on from DATHTZ010000376.1 coordinate 4,196, forward strand.
ACGTCGAGAATCGCAGGGACCATCTGTGACGCGATAAACCGGTTCCAGATCAACTGATATAGCTTATAGACATCCGGCTCTAGGTACTGTCGGATCGACTCGGGATCGCGTGCCGCCGTCGTGGGGCGAATCGCCTCGTGCGCTTCTTGGGCCGCTTTCTGCGTCTTGTACACGTTCGGCGTGGCAGGCAAGTATTCTGCGCCGAACCGTTCCTGAATCACCTGGCGAGCTTCAGTCATCGCCTCGTTCGAAATGCGCGGGGAGTCGGTCCTCATGTAGGTAATGAGGCCGGTCGGACCTTCGGCCCCGATTTCGATCCCTTCATACAGCTTTTGCGCCAGGGTCATCGTCTTCTTCGATGAGAAATGCAACTTGCGCGCGGCTTCCTGTTGGAGCCGACTGGTGATGAAGGGCGCGACAGGATTTCGTCTCTTTTCTTTTCGTTCAATCGAGTCAACGACAAACTCTTTTCCTTGAATAGCCGAGACGATGCGCTGGGCATCGGTCTCGGTCGCAATCGACGCGTCTTGCCCATTGATACTGTGCAGCTTGGCTTCGAATGGAGGAGGGTTGGCTCCGGACAACATCACCGCAATCGACCAGTATTCTTCCGCGCGAAAGACTTCTCGTTCCTGTTCACGTTCGCAAATCAGCCGCATCGCTACGGACTGAACCCGGCCCATGCTGAGCCCACGGCGTACCTTGGTCCACAGCAGCTGGCTGCCTTGATAGCCCACAATCCGATCAAGCACTCGGCGGGCCTGCTGCGCATTCACCAGCTTCATATCGACCTGCCCCGGCGACTGTAGCGCGCGCTTGATGGCTGATTCCGTGATTTCGTTGAAAAGCACCCGGAACACCTTGCCCTCGGTTTTCTTCTTGGACCTGGATTTGGATTTACCCAACAGTTCCTGCTCAAGGTGCCATGCGATGGCTTCGCCCTCTCGGTCAGGGTCCGGGGCAAGGAACACCTTGTCGACCTCTTCCGCCTTTTTCTTAATCTCCGCCAAGACCTTCGCCTTTCCCTTGATCGTGACATACTGCGGCTCGAAATCGTGCTCCAGATCAACACCCAACTTGCTGGTGGGAAGATCCTTAATATGGCCGACCGAAGCCATGACCGTATAGCCACGCCCTAAATACTTCGTGATGGTGCGCGCTTTCGTCGGGGACTCGACAATAATGAGTGCTTTGGCCATGAAGATTCCGGTTCGCTACGAGAATTTCCCTCTCATCCGTATCAAATAATACAAACCAGTGCAACTGTTCGTCGATTATGCTCGAAGATACCGCTGTCCCGGCAGCGGCCTGACTCGCTGCCGAAGTTCCAGGGACAAGAGCGACGCCACCACAGTGGATACCGACAACCCGGTGGTCACAATCACCTCGTCTACTGTGAGCGGATCATATGACAAGACATCATACACCAGCTGTTCCTCTTTGCCCAAATGATCGGTGGGTACCTTCTGCTCCCGAGAAAGTTGCAAGCGCACGCGCAGTGCTGGTTCTAGCTGCGGCAAGACCGCATCGATCACATCCTGCGCACGTTCGATCAAGGCCGCACCCTCTTTGAGCAATGCGTTTGTTCCGCGGCTGGTATCTTCTTTCACAAAACCAGGAACCGCAAACACCTCTCGGCCCTGCTCAGAGGCCAATCTCGCGGTAATCAGTGATCCGCTGCCGACCGCCGCCTCCGTCACTATCACCCCCAGAGATAACCCGCTAATGATGCGATTCCGTCGAGGAAAGTGGTGGCTGTGGGGCAGCGCACCGATCGACACCTCTGAGACAATCGCTCCCTGCTCCTCGATCTGCCGGCGTAACCGTTCATGTTCCGGCGGATAGGTTCGATCTATCCCGCAGCCCAGCACCGCAATGGTGCGCCCACGTGCGGCAAGCGCGCCTCGATGGGCAGCCGCATCGATCCCGCGCGCCAGCCCGCTCACCACCGTCATGCCTGATCCCGCCAAGTCGCGGCTCAACTCTTCGGTTACGGCACGTCCAGCCGCCGTCGCACGCCGTGCACCCACGATGGCCACCGCCAGCTCATCCTGCTCAGTCAATGTGCCTGTGATGTACAAGAGCGGAGGAGGGTCCGGAATCATTTTCAGCCGTACGGGATATGCATGATCCAAGAGGCTCCGTACTTCAATGCGTTCGCGCTCGATCGCCTTAAGTTCCCGCTCGATGCTCCGGCAGGCGGAACGATCAGGTCCACGTTGTATCGCATCCGCCAACTGTGAACTGCATCCTCTTTGAATCAACTCATCACGGGAAGCGCGCAGGACGGCATCGGGAGAGTGCCAGACGTGCAGTAACCGATGCACCGTCAGGTCTCCCACTCCATCGATGGCCTGCAAGCGGAGCCATGACTCTAACATCTGTCTTGTCATGGGCTGAACGGAGGCAAGACCTGCGACCTCAGGGAGAAGTCCACACCTACGGGCTGGTGAAAAGATTGCATACGACTTGTCGCACGAGAGCCACAATGTTTAGATGACCGCTAGGTCGTACTGCTCCAGGTGCAAATGTTCGTCCGGCATCACGATGATTTTTGCGGCACATTCGCGCTCCACAGCCTCAAGCCCCTGCCGTTCTTCATCTTGCAGCAGTCCGACGACCGAAGGGTGTGCGCCGATGACGATCCGCTGCGGCTCGGGGCTGCTGCCGATCCGACGGACATCGCGGAATATCTCATAGGCTACCGTGGTCGGAGACTTCGTATAGCCCCTCCCTTCGCAATAGTGACAGGGCTCGGAGAGCGAACGTAGGAGATCCTCTCGCACCCGCTCACGAGAGATCTCGATCAACCCCAAGTCGGAGATTCTGGACACTCTGGTGCGGGCCTTGTCGGTCGACATCGCGTCGAGCAACGCGTGGTACACTTTGTCACGATTCTTCTCTCTCTCCATGTCGATAAAGTCGACGATGATGATGCCGCCGATCCCTCGCAACTTCATCTGATAGGCCACTTCTTTCGCTGCCTCCAGATTGTTCCGGAGAATGGTCTCTTCCTGATCGCGTTTTCCCACGAACCGCCCGGTGTTGACGTCGATGACGGTCATCGCTTCCGTATGATCGATCACGAGATGCCCACCTGACTTGAGCCAAACTTTGCGGCTGAGAGCCCGCGCCATCTCCTGCTCCACTCCCAGATGATCGAAGAGACTTTCATCTTTGTCGTACAAGTGAATACGTGACGTTTGCTCCGGCGAGAACCGCTGCACGAAGTCGCGAACCGCCTGGTACTCCTCACGCGAGTCGATCCATAACCGATCGACTTTCTTCCCGAAGAGGTCGCGCACAACGCGAAAGCTTAGGCTCAGGTCGGCATGGAGTAATGCCGGCGCCCCTTTCTGCTCACGTTTGGCCAGGATGTCCTGCCAGAGCACGTGCAAAAAGTCGACATCGGACCGCAGCTCGTCTTCTTTGACCCCTTCGCTCACTGTGCGGACAATGTATCCGCAGCCTGGTTGACGCACTCGCTTCATAATATCCTTGAGTCGAGCCCGTTCCTCATCTCGGGCGATTCGGCGAGACACACCGATATGTTCCACGTTGGGCATGAACACGAGATACCGGCCAGGAAGCGACACATAGGTCGTCACCCGCGAGCCTTTTGTACCGATCGGCCCTTTGGAAATCTGTACCATCAGCTCTTGCCCTTCGCTCAGCAGCTGCTCAATAGGCTTGGAGCTTTGGCGCCGTGGGCCCAGCATATCCCCATCCTTATCGGCATCCTTGTCTTCTTCATCCGCATCGATGAGTGTGTCGCCGGGCTCTGAGTCCAGCGATAAATCAGACACGTGCATGAATGCCGCCTTCGCGAGCCCGATATCCACAAATGCCGCTTGCATACCGGGCAACACTTTCGCCACTTTTCCTTTATAAATGTTCCCGACAAAGTCCTTATGTTTCGCACGATCCCCAAAGAGATCCGTGACGACTCCACCGTCCAACACCGCGACGCGAGTTTCCTCGCGGGCGACTGTAATGGCAATTTCTACTCCCATACCGACTCCTTCCATTCAGTAGAACCGTCGCACCAACGTGCAGGACGAACGCGGGGACTCCCCAGGTTTCGGCCTCCATTCGATCGCGCGTCGACTCGACGGTTCGCACCCTCAATATAATATCCTCTTGCTTCGATCTCGATTCATTCGAGGCCGTGCGATGACCCTACTCGCTAAAAGAAACTCAATCGACGGCGTTTGACATTCAGGAGTAGGCCCAACGACGCCATCGTCATAATCGTTGCACTTCCGCCGTAACTCATGAGCGGGAGGGGAATCCCAACGATGGGGAACATGCCCGCCGTCATGCCGATATTGATCACAACGCAAAAACACAACATGCAGAGGATGCCGACCGCCAGTAGCGCTCCGAGCTGATCCTTCGCGCGTGCCACAACTTCTAGCGACAGCCAGATCAGCCCGACAAACAACAGCAAGAGCACCAGCACTCCAAGAAATCCCCATTCCTCTGCAAACACTGAAAAAACAAAGTCGGTATGTCCCTCAGGCAAAAACTTCAATTGGCTTTGCGTCCCTCCGTAGAGGCCCTTCCCCGTCAACTCTCCCGCGCCGATGGCAATCCGCGACTGGAGGGCGTGGTATCCCTTGCCCCCAGTATCGTAGACCGGGTCGACAAATGTCATAATGCGCTGCCGCTGATAATCATGCAATGACCCCCACATCAGCTCCCAGGCGAATGGAAACAGCATCAAGGAAAACAAGAGGATGACACCCACCGCCTTCGACCGCATGCCCACCATCAGCAACATCGCGGCATAAATCGCCAAGAAGCTCAATCCACTCCCAAGATCCGGCTGCTTCAGAATCAGGAGCAGCCCTGGAAGAACCAACAGTCCCGGGAGCACCACACGTTGAAGCCAACCCGCCCGCGGCGCCTGCGAATAGTAGTGCGCCAAGGTCAAAATGAGGACCAGCTTTGCGAATTCAGAAGGCTGGAAGGCAAATGGACCCATCGGAATCCATCGTTGCGCCCCGCGGCTGCTCTTGCCTTCAAACAGCACGACGACCAGCAAGATCAAGATAATCGCATAGGCAGGATACGCTAACCGTGCGATCCGATGATAGTCCGAGAGCCACATGACGAGAAACGCGACCGTGCCAAGCATGATCCACACGACCTGTTTGGCATAAAACGGGAACGCAACCGCTTGGTCATGCGTCACGCTATAAATCGACAGAACGCCGATTCCCAGAATGGCAAAGATCAGTCCGATAAAACGAAAATCGAAATTGTCGAAACCCCGACTGATGAATGCCCTGTCGATCATCTCGCTCCCTGTTTTCCGGCGTTCCCTACTCGCGCGACGGCACCATTCTTCACAGCAGAAGGAGCATGAAGATTCAATTTCATATAGGTCTCGATCAGCTCTTTGGCAAGAGGCGCCGCAGCAGAACCCCCGTGGCCCATATGCTCACCTATCACCGCGACAGCGATGGTGGGCGCTTCAACTGGAGCGAATGCGACAAACCAGGCATGATCGCGAAATTTCTTCGGGATATCCTTCTCTGGGCCGGAACGCAAGGCTGTCATCTGGGCCGTGCCGGTCTTCCCGGCGATCGTCACGAGCGCCGACTGCGCCTTCGTGGCTGTTCCTTCTTTGACCACCCCTGCCAGCGCCTCTTTAATCACCGGTAAGATTTCAGGCCTCAACTTTAACGTGCGCTTGGGAGCTACAGATCGTTGTTGTAGCTCTCCAGTCGCTCGGTTCATCACAGCCTGGACCAATCGCGGACGGAACATGACTCCGTCGTTTGCGACGGTGCCGATCAAGCTCGCCATCTGCAGCGGAGTCACATTCACGTAACCTTGTCCGATCGATGCCGAAATCGTTTCACCCGGCAGCCAGGCCTCATTCTTGGCCTTCTGTTTCCAGGCCTCGGAAGGTACAATCCCAATCCGCTCAGACGGCAGCTCAATCCCCGTCTCCTCTCCCAATCCAAACTGATGAGCAAATGAGGCGATCGTCTCGATCCCCATCCGCTGCCCAACGGTATAGAAATAGACGTCACACGATTGCACAAGCGCGTGCCGGAGATCCACCGAACCATGCCCCCCAGCTTTCCAGTCATGATACAGACGGCGACCGAACTGATACCCTCCATTGCAGAAAATGGTTGTCGACGGGGTCACCGTCTTGGTTTCTAACGCCGCGGCGGCCATCATCACTTTGTAGACCGAACCGGGCGGGTACTGCCCTTGCGAGGCTCGATTATTTAAGG
>DATHTZ010000377.1:0-2376 GCA_035462675.1 Nitrospiraceae bacterium
GGTCTGGGACATGCCCCGACTGAAGGGGGCAGATTTCCTTAGTCTACCCAAATCCTCTGGCCGAAGATTCCCGTCATCATTGTCTCGGCTCACCATGTCCCTTCTTGCGGAGGACCTCCTCAAGGAGCCTTCGGATGGCTCAATAAACCGTACGGATCGGAGAAACTGTTGCAGATCCTCCGAGCGGCTGTCCAAACAGCCGCTTATCAGAACCGGGAACAATCCATCACCGGAATAACACAACCATGACCATGTCTCGCCCCATTCATCCATCATCGGGGTTAAGTTTGTGGACCCGGTTTCCCAATCCAATCAATCTGATGATCGTAGTCTTGCGGGCCACCCTCCCAATTCCCGGCCATTGCTAGGACGAATTTCAAGCGGTGACCATGGGCCTGCGGGTTGATCTATAAGAGGTCAGCCGGTCTATTGGATTGACAGGTTGCCATAAGAGCCGTAGGCTGATTGGACTTGATGGTGAGGGGAATGATCAAAAGAACTCACAGCGTGGGACTGATCTTGGGCAGCCTCCTCATGACGCTCGGCTGCTCGATGGCATCAACGCCCGCAACGAATCCCGAGGCTGTGAGGCAACATGCCGACAAGGTGTTTCAAGAGTTGAAAGCGCAGGAGCATTCGCAGCAACAAGGCGACCCCCGATCCTCACCCCAAGCCTCGATTCCCGCACCGCTCGTTCAACAGGGAGTACAGATTCCGTTTGCCGAGATTGGTCCGTCCGACGGCGAGTACATCCGAGCCACCGGTTACGGCAATCTTGCGAAGGGGCTCTACCTCTGTCAGCATTCGGCTGACCTGGCTGCGCGTGTCGAACTTTCCAAACTGGCTCATGTGAAGGTGACAGAACGATCGACCGACCGTATCCGTGAACGGACGGGAAAAGACGTGGAGCAGGATATCGAAGTCGTCCGCGAAGGGCAGGTCAACGAAGTGCTAAGTGATGTGCGGATCGTGGATCGCAAATTGGACAAGGAGGCCGGCATCTGCTCAAGCACCGCCATGATTCCCAAACGGAATCTCTTTCCAACTTCGGCCGGTTCTGATGCCAGGAACTCCGGACCCCAATAAGCGAACAGCGCAGTTCACTCACCGCTAGCGGCCATGATGTCCACCACCGGATGAACCACCTCGGCTAGAGTACCCCCCTCTTTCGCCAAAGTGTTGAGGACTCATTTGCTGGGTTGAGTATGGTGCGCGAAGCACCGGAGGGTTAGGTTGCGCGAAATGAGGTGGATGAACTTGCTGCAGCGTCGGGGGCAGAGGGGTGGAGAAGTGCTGCGGCATCGGCATGGCCGAAGGACCCGACCTCAGTGACTGATTCAGATGCGTTGGGGGGGTGAGATGCTGCGGGGCCGGAGGCGACACAAGCAGGGAGCCGCGCGGTGGCATCGGCGACGAAAGTCCGGGCGCCGCCGCTGAGGGAAAGGTGCCCCGTTGCACCGTTACGGCCTGTTGCAAGACTCGAAGATGACGATTTTGTGGATTGATCTGCCCCGCTTGGAGCAGCAGTCCGTGAACCTGCTGCACGCCGATCCACGGATAGGGGTAGATGATCGGCCTCACATAGACCCAATCGGTCCAGGCTTGGGAAACAAGGGCATTGGTTTGAAGCTGGTTTAACAGGTCCTGGCGTTGCTGATTGAGCGTCTGAACCTGATCGGGCGAGACCGCGGTGGTCAATGCCTGATTGGCAGCATCAAGCTGTTGGTGCAATTGGTCCGTTTCGGCTCGAAGCGCCACGAGTTCCTGTTTCGCGCTCTCATTTTCTCGAAGTGCTGTGATCGCCTGAGCGACTTCATTGGGATCCACCTGCGCCGTGAGATCGGCATGGATCACCACAGTCTCTCCCTCAAGCCGTGTGCTGACCTGCTGATTCAAGACCATGACGACTCCGGCGGTAAAGGTCCGGATGTCATCCCGTGTGACGTCCAAATTTTTGACTTCGGTTACGCTCTCGAGGTAGGTCGCAACCTGCTCAAGCGCCTCTCTCTTTGCCGCTTCAATGGCCAATCGGACGGCGTCGGCTCGGGTGTCGTGATCGCCCATACGGTACTCGCCGCTGGCGGTGACGACCCTGGAAGACGCCGGAGGGGAGCTTGGCACTCCAGCCCCAACGGGTGAGGAGGTATCAGAATCGAGAGGAACGACTCGGTTGCGATATTTCTCCGGGATCGAGTCCAGTTCGGTGGTGAAATTCGGGGTGCCTGAGTCGTCTTTATATGTGTAGATTTGACTGGCGGCAAAACCGGGAGACACAATAGACAGGAATACTGCCGTGACAATTCGACCGAAGTACAGCATTAGTACCCTCACAAGACCCTCTTAACCATACCATAATACTATGGTTAGGTCCCTGGC
>DATHTZ010000378.1:0-5000 GCA_035462675.1 Nitrospiraceae bacterium
CCCCACGTTATCGTGGAAGTGGGCGGCGGACTTGGCTACCTCGCCCGTGAGTTGGGCAAGGAACTCTTGCCCTTTGAGAAACAGACCATCTGGTACATCTCCCTCGACATCACGCAACCCTTCCTCAACCTGCAAGTCACCCGCGCCAAGGGCGGAGGTTGGAGCGGCATCGGCACCCGCGCCAATGGAGAATGGCTGCCCTTCAAGAACAACTCCGTCGACCTCATTATCGACAACGAAAACATGGCCGACATGACTCCGGTAAAGTTGACGAGAGAAGAACTCCTCACTGGAGCAGGGGCGACGCCACAACATCAGGAAGCGTTGGATTGGATCAGGCGCGTGCGCCTGCCGCTGGGCACGGACCTGCCGGATGACGTGATCTTCAACCTCGGCCCCTTTCGATTCGTGGCAGAACTGTGGCGGGTGTTGAAACCAGGCGGCAGGGCGTTTCTCACCGAATTTGGGGTCGAAGAAGGCTGGCCCGCACCGGTCAAGCTGCCGGGCCACACAGAATACGAAGTCCAGTACAGCCACCTGCGCCAAGCTATCCGCTGGCTGGGCTTTCAAGAACGCTATCTCTCGTTGCCTCAGTTCCTCGGTATCAAACCCGACACCAAAGTCCTCTGCACCGGCGCAACCTATACTATTCAACGATTCTGCCAGACCATGAACAAACCGTTCATCGTGCGAGCCTACACGGAAATGGAGTTGCAACAGGCCCTGGGGGACATGCTCCCGAAACTCCACGGCTGCCACTTTCACGACGTGGCAGATCCTGCCTGGTTCGGCCTTCTCGACTTCAAAGTCTTGTTGCTCGAAAAGCCAGGCGGAGCTCCGAAAGCCAGCTTCTCGGAAAACAAAGGTTATCGATGGTATTCGCAGAAGTAGGAGAGGGGGATGGAGCCTGATAACCTTCTGTGCTCGCGCAAGGCGCGATCTCAGAAGGATTTGGAGGGAGCGACGGCGCCATTAAGACAACGCGTTGTCTGAGCCGAAATCGATCGCGGGGCGCGGGAGGGAAAACCTGTACCCTCGGATCACGCACCGCTAGTCATCGACATCGACAGCCCCGGCCATCCATTCGACGCCGGCTGGGCTTCGGCGGATTCGCGAATCGCTGCACGCCAGCGGAATTAGCGATGCACCGGATGGCTCTAAGAAATCAGCCTCCCCCCCTTTTTCCCTTGCGCGTGATCCAAATCTTACCGCTCACATAGAAGTGGGAGTAGACGTCTTTTCATTCTTGGAGCTACATTGGGGGCAGCTCACGTAGAGATTGCACGTGGCGTAATCTCTGAAAAGGAGCGAATCAGATGGGTCTTACAATCCCGCCAACGATTGAGGAAGAACTTGCGAAGATCGATTGCGACGGTGCTGCGTGCGATGAACTTATGGTGCACCAGGCACTCGCTTCGGCGCGGACGGCGCTCTCCAGTCCAGGAGTGCAGGAAAACTTGGGGGCCTGGTCCGAAGTCCTGGCGTTTGCTTTGATGCCCAATCGTCAGCGATCTGGCCCGTGGGGAACATACTTCGGACCAATCGGTTCTGGGACATACACCGATGGAACTGTCTGGTATTCGCCCGATATTAAGGATGCGGTTCCGGAAGTCATCGACCATTGGGCGGCACGAGCGAAGACCTTCGCTCATCCAGTCCTGAAGGCGCGTTACGCGGATTTGGTATGGGACTTAAGCCGGATTATTGCGAATACAAGTCCCAACCCCGATATGGCACGGCTCGCCATTGATGCGTATCTGAAATCAATTCGCGACAACCTACGTGCCAATATACACGGCAAATTCGACGCAGCAGTTCGTGCATTGGATCTTGCCATCATGATTGGTGATGCGACACGCATTGACGCCGCTCGGAGCACACTCCTCGACGTGCATCGACAGGCGCTTGTGGCAGGAGATGGAATGTGGTGGATTGCATTCGATCGGCTGATTGAGGAAAAGCGCTCCGGCGTGAGCGACGAAGAGAGAGACGAACTCGTTTCTGACCTAGAAGGTGTTGTCGCCAAGTGTTCTGTTACAACCAACCCCAAGGAGTTCGATCCGCATTTCACGGAAAGCGCCGCGAAACGACTAATCAAATACTACAGGCGGGTTGGGCGACACGACGATGCCCGGAGGTTACATGAAATCATTGGCCGCTCCTTTGAGCACTTTGCATCTCTCGGAGATGCCATGCTTGCAGCGTCGGTCCTGCAGACCGCCTCCACTGCATTTCACAGCGCTGGCCTTAAAGAAGAGGCGCACCGCGTTCGTGTTGTAATGGAACAAAAGATTGCGCAGTCACACGAGTTGATGAAGCCCATCAGCATCGAAAGGACGATTGCACGAGAGGACGTGGAGCAGTTTCTCTCAGAAATCATGCTTTCAGATGCGGGAAGCACATTGGTCCGAATCGCGTCGGAGTTTTTGCATCGCAAGTCGGCCCTGGAGCAACAACTTGGAAGGCTATTCGAAGAAGCGCCTCTCATGGCAACGCTAACGCATTCCATTATGGCAGAACATCATGTCGCAGCGAAGGTCGGATCGGTGGAAGATGATCTCTCAGGACGCCTTATTCAGCATGCGACCTAAACCATCGCCTTTGGAGACATCTGGTTGGACGCTGCTCTGGAGCGAGCGAAAGAAAGACATGCTTTAACGCCCCATCATTTTGTCGGATGGGCTGCGCGCACAGGTCTGTTCGAGAACCTCAGTCTCCTACTTGAAGGTGTGAAGGCCTGGTATGAAGAGGATTGGGTAAAGGCAGTCCATGTTCTTGTGCCTCAAATAGAACTTGGCCTGCGCGGAATCGTGGCTGCGCTTGGGAAACCAATCACGAGGCCGCATCCTACGGTGCCCGGTGTCAGTGTCGCGATTGGAATGGGTGACATTCTCAATTCCAAAGAGATTGCTCCAGCTTTGGGAGAGGACCTCACCTTACATTTTCTAGCCGTCTACGCTGACCCCAGGGGTTTCAATTTGCGTAACGATCTAGCGCACGGTTTGCTCGGACCTGAGCGGATAAATCGCGGACAGACCGTACGGCTTATCCACACTCTGTTGGTTTTTGGTATCTGGGAAGAACTCGCTAAGGCAAGGAATGCATCGTCGTGACTTAGCGTAATGGTGGAATCTAGCATCGCGATTTGCGGAGGTTCGAGAACAAAAACGGGGAAATTCTAAAAGTCTGAGGTGCTGGCGCACCTTTAGCCGCCCTCTCCATTTATAGGGAAACCACGCGATAGTAAACCAGTTCATGGACCCATTTTCCACGGAGGGGCCTTTCTAAGAAATTCTGGTGATGGAGGGCTCGCCGACTCGAAAGCCGCTCGAAAAATAGCCCCTGCCGTCTTCGGCCATTTAGGTTTTCGACGACGTTCGCGTTTGCGTATGTACTTAGAAACATCAACTCCCAGTCTCTTTCGTACGGTTTGCTGGTCGGCAGTTGCCAGAGAATTGAAGAATGCTTGCGCCCAATCCGCAAGAGTAATGAATTTTCTAGTTGTGTTTCTCCAATTCGGAAAGAACCCACTGGGAATATCCCGCGCTGGGAGAGTGCCTAGCATGCTATAGAAATTTCCGTACCGTTCTTCTAGGAGATTGAAGAACCTCGTCAAGACCAAGACGCATAGAACAATGTCAACATAACTTATCCAGCTTGGAACGAGGGGTAGCCTAAGAGAAACTGTCCTTTCAGATCTCTTGAGTTTTCTCTTGAGTGTCTTGGCCCGATGAGATTCTCCTCCCACAAGTTTTGCTGTTTCTGGACTTGTCGTAGCGTCATTCCGTAATAAGCTGCTAACCAAATATAGTTTTGGATGCGCAACAGAATCGCGCATCGCCGTCAGTTCGATGAGTTGTTCCTTAAGACGCTTTTCTGTTCGTTTGTACAAAAGTCTATCGATTTTGTCGTAGAGGTAGGTCCCAATGTTCCAGTTGAAGTATGGGGTGTGAGGAAGAGCCGGTTTTGTTTTAACCACGTCACGAAAATACTTGAGACGAGCGAGATGAAAATCAAGGCCGGCCGTCAGCAGGACAATAGCAACAGCCGCAGACGCAAATTCTCCGTGTGCAAATGGTGGATTTCGCTGATGGATATTTTTCCTGTAAACAGGAAAGCTCTTTTCTTGGATCAGCTCCAAGGCTTGAGCTATCAAGTCGGCTGAAAGATTCGAAATATAATCCTGTCTTTTTGATCTTTGGGCCATCATTCCAACGATTTGAGACAAGACCTCTTATACATCACCGTCCAATAGCCAGACAATTACTGCCAAGGATGTCTTAGTAAGTGCATTTACAGCTATATGGTGTTTGCAAGGGCAAACCGCTGCCTAAGCTAGCTAGTGTCAACTCTGTCAGAATCCTTAGAGCGCTACGATCTATAAGCGATTGCAGCGCGTGTTTGTTCCTTAGCGGACGGGTGAGCTCCCTCCCGTTGCGGGTGGCGCCGATTAGCCGTTCGCCCGCAGCGGGGTCCCTACACCGGGCGGGGTGCGAGGACGAGCGGTGATCGGCGACAGGCCCCGCAACATCTTTCCCCCTGATTTTTTGTTTGGTGCGCTGCTACGGGTTACAAAAAGCAAGAGCCCGATGACCTTTCGATCATCGGGCTCTTTTTGTAACCCGGCAGCGTCCTACTTTCCCACTGCCTCACAGCAGCAGTATCATCGGCCTTGGAGGGCTTAACTTCCGTGTTTGGTATGGGAACGGGTGTGGCCCCTCCGGTAAGGCCACCGGGAACATCCTTCGAGTTCTGAGTCCAAAGTTCTGGGTTTTGAGTTATTTCGAAAATAACTCAGCACGCATAACTCTCAACTCAACACTCGCGCGTTCTTGCACGGTAAGACCACGTCTATCAGGAGCAAAGATGATGATGTTAAACCGCACGACCGATTAGTACTGGTCAGCTACAGCCCTCACGGGCCTTCCACACCCAGCCTATCAAACTCGTAGTCTACAAGTGGTCTTTAGGGGGCTTGCGCCCCGGGAGAGCTTATCTTG
>DATHTZ010000378.1:7500-13425 GCA_035462675.1 Nitrospiraceae bacterium
TTCTGCTAAGATCCTGATTTGTAACTTGCCGACGGTCCCGTATGACCGTCCGACAGAGGCCTACAACACCGAAGCGACAACGCACACGGGCTTGACATCGCTCCGGTTTAGGCTGTTCCCTTTTCGCTCGCCACTACTGGGGGAATCTCTATTGATTTCTCTTCCTGCAGGTACTGAGATGTTTCACTTCCCTGCGTGGGCTTCTCTCTCCCTATGTATTCAGAAGAGGATAGGCGGCATTCATCGCCTGGGTTTCCCCATTCGGACATCCTCGGATCACGGCCTGCTTGCGGCTCCCCGAGGCTTATCGCAGCTAGCTACGTCCTTCATCGCCTGCTGATGCCAGGGCATTCACCGTACACCCTTAGTAGCTTAACAATCATTCCATTCTTTGCTCCTGACACACATGGTCTTTCAACAAGACCTATTCAATTGTCAAAGAACATGGCTGACGGAAACCCGCCAGCATCAACCGACTAGAGAATGTTGAGCACGAACAGCATCATCACTTGGTGGAGCTGACTGGAATCGAACCAGCGACCCCCTGCTTGCAAAGCAGGTGCTCTCCCAACTGAGCTACAGCCCCGCACCGTGTACGAATAAGTGTCCGTGCGAATCCACTCATCGGGAACCCTGTGATCACAACTCAGTGGTGGGCCTGGATAGAGTTGAACTATCGACCCCGCGCTTATCAAGCGCGTGCTCTAACCAACTGAGCTACAGGCCCAGCTGAGCCATGAAGCTTCCAAGGCCCGTTGATCATGGCGACTGATTCCTCAGTACAGCGAGGACTCATCGCCGGAACCCTCACTCGTCTGTGGTGCGAAATGTATTGAAGAGGTGGCCCTTAGCCCATGATTTTCTTTGGAGTAGGTACTCCTTAGAAAGGAGGTGATCCAGCCGCAGGTTCCCCTACGGCTACCTTGTTACGACTTCACCCCAATCATCGGTCATACCGTGGGCGTCTGCCCCCTTGCGGTTGGCGCCAACGACTTCAGGTACAACAAACTTTCGTGGTGTGACGGGCGGTGTGTACAAGGCCCGGGAACGTATTCACCCCGGCGTGCTGATCCGGGATTACTAGCGATTCCGCCTTCACGAGGTCGAGTTGCAGACCTCGATCTGAACTGAGGCCGGTTTTTTGAGATTCGCTTCCCCTTACGGGTTTGCAGCCCTTTGTACCGGCCATTGTAGCACGTGTGTAGCCCCAGGCATAAAGGCCATGCTGACTTGACGTCATCCCCACCTTCCTCCCCGTTCTCCTGGGCAGTCTCTCCAGAGTTCCCGGCATGACCCGTTGGTAACTGAAGACAGGGGTTGCGCTCGTTGCGGGACTTAACCCAACACCTCACGGCACGAGCTGACGACAGCCATGCAGCACCTGAGCAGGATGGTATTGCTACCTCGTTGGGCTTTCACCCTTCTACTACCTGCATGTCCAGCCTGGGTAAGGTTCTTCGCGTTGCGTCGAATTAAACCACATGCTCCACCGCTTGTGCGGGCCCCCGTCAATTCCTTTGAGTTTCAACCTTGCGGCCGTACTTCCCAGGCGGAATACTTAATGCGTTAGCTGCGGCACCGGCGGTAACCCGCCGACACTTAGTATTCATAGTTTAAGGCGTGGACTACCAGGGTATCTAATCCTGTTTGCTCCCCACGCTTTCGAGCCTCAGCGTCAGAAACGTTCCAGAGCGCCGCCTTCGCCACCGGCCTTCCTCCCGATCTCTACGCATTTCACCGCTACACCGGGAATTCCGCGCTCCTCTCCCGTCCTCTAGCCCGGCAGTCCCCTCCGACTTTTCCAGGTTAAGCCTGAAGATTTCACAAAGGGCTTACCGAACCGCCTACGCTCCCTGTACGCCCAGTAAATCCGAATAACGCTTGCCACCTTCGTATTACCGCGGCTGCTGGCACGAAGTTAGCCGTGGCTGCTTCTGGAGGTACCGTCCGAACGATTGCTCGTTCCATCTTCCCTCCCGAAAGGGGTTTACAATCCGAAGACCTTCATCCCCCACGCGGCGTCGCTGCGTCAGGCTTTCGCCCATTGCGCAATATTCCTTACTGCTGCCTCCCGTAGGAGTCTGGCCCGTGTCGCAGTGCCAGTGTGGCTGATCGTCCTCTCAGACCAGCTACCCGTCGAAGCCTTGGTGAGCCGTTACCTCACCAACAAGCTGATAGGACATGAGCCCATCCAAGAGCGCGATACCCACGGTATCGCTTTCCTCCCTGAACCGAAGTCCAAGGAGCGTACGCGGTATTAGCTAACCTTTCGGCTAGTTATTCCCCACTCGAGGGTAGGTTACCCATGTATTCCTCACCCGTTCGCCGCTTTACAAACGTATTGCTACGTCTTCTCGCTCGACTTGCATGTATTAGGCGCGCCGCCAGCGTTCATTCTGAGCCAGGATCAAACTCTCATAAAGGTGTTCTTAGAATTTGGACCAAGGGCCACCACTTCAATACACTTACACCATTGCTCAACATTCTCTATTCAGTTGTCAAAGAACAGACGCGCTCATCACGCGAGCCGTGCACTCTACTCTGTGCACAGAAGCATGTCAAGGGACCCTTTTACCAAACCTATGGCCGGGTATTCCCTAGAACCGCATGCCCTCACCGCACTCTCGCACGCGGTCAACAGGCAGGAAGCACGAGCACCATCGAACAGGCGACAAGATAACAGCGCGATACTCTGGAGTCAAGGTGGAAATCGGCATATTTTTATTTTTCTGAGAGGATCGTATATGCTTCTGTGCAGCACGGTTGTCTTGAATAATCATCGGTCCGATGCACGACCAATCGTGAATCAGCCGGCCTGCAGTGTTGCACATAGGAGTTAGAACTCAAGAGGCTATTCTGGTATCGTCACCACCGGATGATGAATCTCTTCCCTGTAGCGAGGCAATCGAATTGAGAAACATGACCCCTGTCCCAACCGGCTTTCACACCAGATCGTTCCCCCTAACCGTTCAATAAACTCCTTAGCCACCGCCAAGCCGTACCCCGTGGAAGGTTCTCCGCCAGTAGGCTCGGGGGTGAGTCGCACCCCAGGCTGGAACAGCTTGGCTTGATCTTCTTCGCTAAGGCCCGGGCCTTCGTCGCGAACACTACAGACCACCCCGTCCCGATCAGCGGATACTTGAATCCAGATACGTGTTCCGAGTGGCGAGTACTTCACTGCGTTCGAGAACAGGTTATCCAACACGGCGGCGATCGCTACTCGATCCGTCCAAACTGAGGGAACATCGACCGCGGACTCGGATAAGCAACGAATCTCTTTCCGATCCGCAATGCGGTCATAATAGCTGCAGAAGTGTTTCAGCATGACCGGCAGATCTACCTTTTCAAACCGCAGCTTCGCGTCTAGGTCGGTCGAGGCATTCATCAATCGACTGACGGTGTGCGTCATCAAGTTGGTTGCCTGCTGCAACCCCTCAAGCCTCATGCGAACTTGAGGGTCGGGGTGGTCCACCAGCGACAATGAGAGCAGCTCCACCGTTCCCCCCGCCACGGTGAGAAAGTTGTTGAGTGCGTGTGCCGCAAAGAAGACGGAACTCTGACTAATTGCCGGTAACTTCTCGAGCTCATAGAGAGCCAGTTCCAGCTCCCCTCGGGCTTTGACGATGGACGACACAATCTGATCTTTAGATTCCGGCACTCACCCTCCTCTTCGCTGCGGACAGGGCAAACGGCTCAGCATCAGCCAAGGCCGCGTGCGGTAGGATCCGGCTCCACAGAGGATTCCTATTGCATTAGGACATTAGATAAAATCCTGAGCATCATGCCAGAATAGGAACCTCAGTCCAAGGAGATTTTGAGGTCCAGCGTTCACGCTCTTCACGCAGCAGACCCATAACTCACATTGCGGACTCTTCCATTTCTGTACCATAATGATCAGGGTGCTGGATTATTCATCGGAGGGCGCATGGAGTTCTCGCGTCGAACAGTGCTGAAGGCCACAGGCCTTGGAACACTCGCAGCCCTCACTGGAGGGTGCGATGCCGTCGGCGGCGTATTCGGGCGCATGTTTGCCATTCCCCCGCGCGAGACGACCTACTTCACACCGAATGCAAAGTTCTATGTGGTGAACTACGCCGACGGCG
Source organism: Nitrospiraceae bacterium (assembly GCA_035462675.1). Taxonomy (GTDB): domain Bacteria; phylum Nitrospirota; class Nitrospiria; order Nitrospirales; family Nitrospiraceae; genus Palsa-1315. Next base: position 11,604 of record DATHTZ010000378.1, read on the forward strand.
CCGTTTCGATGTCGCGGGATCTCAATATCGAACAGTGGAAACTCCATGTCAAAGGGGCCGTGAATACTCCGATGTCGCTCGGCTGGCGCGACATTCTCAATCGCGACTCCTACGATCAAGTCTCGACACTCATGTGCATCGACACGTTGCCGGGCGGAGACAGCATGGGTAACGCCACGTGGCGCGGCATCTCCCTCAAGAAACTTCTTCTAGAATGCGGCGCCGATGAAGAAACCGCGCGCGATGTGGTATTCAGAGGCATTGATGGCTATGACGACAGCATTCCGTTCAAGCGGGCCATGCAAGACGACGTGATGCTCGCCTTTCTGATGAACGGCGAGAAGCTTCCGAAGGAACACGGCTTCCCGATCAGACTCCTCGTGCCGGGCCTCTACGGCATCAAGAATGTGAAATGGATCGTCGAGATCGAAGTCTATCCCGGAGACTATCTCGGCTACTGGCAGCGCAAAGGCTGGACCGATGACGGCACCATCAAAATCTTTTCACGCATCGACAGTCCAGGCCATTACCAAACGCTCCGCGGGCAAGAGCAGCACTTCCGCGGCATCGCCTTCGGCGGACCAAATAGCATCAGCAAAGTGGAATTGAGCTTCGATGCCGGTCGAACATGGAACGAGTGCGAGATCGAGAAGCCCATGTCGCCCTACTCCTGGGTCATCTGGAACTACACATGGAAACCACCCCGGAGCGGGAAATTCCAAACCGTTGTGCGGGCAACTGATACCAAAGGTCAATTACAGATTGCGGAGATCGTCCGGCCACAACCGGCAGGGGCAAGCGGACTCCACACCATTATTGCGGATGTGGAGCAGGGTTAAACGTAAGTCCTCTCCTCGAGTGCGAATTTCCCGTTGCACCCCTCCTGGCTCTCGCCTATCATTTCTCGCCATTGGCCTTGAAAACAGGAGGGTCGCGATGCCGATCGTCTCATTTCCTTACAAGCCAGAACATCTAGCCTTCTGCGACAAACCCGTCTGGGTTTCAGCAACAGATGGTGACACACCCACGCTTCAATTTCCCATCCGCATGCTCGGCATCGATGCGCCAGAGTTGCATTACGAAGGTGCTATCGCCACCACTCCAGGCAAATACGATGCGCCGTTCAGCGCGTTTCTTACCGCCGGTGGCAAAGACCTCGATGACGGACTCAAGCAGTATCTCGCTAAGAAGTTAATCATCAACGCCTGCACCCGGCACATCGCGGCCGGGCAAGCCTCATTCGAACACTTCGAGGCTCTGGCTCAAAAACGGCTTGCACGAAAGGGCAAGAACGGCAAACCGCTCACGCCCCGGCATCTGTTCGTGATGGTCGCGGAAGAAGTGTTTGACCGGCACAGACGGATGTTGGCCTACGTGAACGGCGTCTACGAAAAAAATGAACGTGAGGCGATTCCCGAAAGTAAGCGTCCGACATTCAACCTTCAGATGCTCCAAGCGGGGCAGGCCGTGAGTCTCTTAATTTACCCAAACATTCCCAAGCCTGCGGATCTTGAACTGGTCCAAACCGCTGTCTACAAGGCCCGGACGACGAATAAAGGATTCTGGAAGGGCCCAGACAACTTGCTCCTCCCCTATGAGTTTCGCTGGATCATTGACACGATCAAGGGCACACGAACCGGCCCAGACCGCTACTGCGCAGACATCAGCACCGGCAAACTCTATCAGCCCCAACAGTATTACAAGGTCTTGCCAGAAAGCCGGCTTTTCTTCTATGCCACGGACCTTGTCGAAGCCTTGAAGATGAATTTTCAACTGGTGCCCTGAGAAAAGACTAGAGGAGGAGCGGCCAACGCCCTTCATG
>DATHTZ010000379.1:0-2431 GCA_035462675.1 Nitrospiraceae bacterium
AGTTGGGGTGTTCCGGTAGCAGAACGGTAGCAAGCAACCAGGAATGGGCAGAAGCCGTTTCTCACTTCACCGACAGCCCAGGACCTTTTGTCAATGATGCGCTGGCCAATGTGATTCCGTGAACATCTGTTTCCTGTTCCGCGGATAGGTATTACCCCAGTCGGCTGCATTCAGTTGCTCCTCCTCAGCGGTGGACTTGAGTTCTTTGTCTAGAACATGGTGGAACGTGGCAGGGCTGTCTCAGTAATAATTTCTATTTAACTAGGGCTTTTTCGAGGTTGTGCGCGGCGCGTCACTGTGTAGTATGTAGCGGAGAGGAACACCGCACTTCAACCGGAGGTCCTCCTGGCCAACTTGTTTACCCCATTTATCAGGTGTCGGGCCGTTATTCTATTGACAGCATTTGGTGAGTGTTTGAACCGTCACACTGCCTCAGGGGGATGGTCCCCCGGCCTTATTCGGCGGCGGAGGTCCTATTGGGGACCCCCACGTCTAGCCATTCATCTAAGGCGCTGCGCTGTACAGAGGGGCGCTTCATTGGTAGGAACCACAATCCATCGTTGAGGATCGCAGAGTGAATACTGACGTGCTACTTCAGCACGCCACTAGATGCAATGCGTTTTGATCTACCTGTCGCGCTAAGCTGAATGTGGCGCGGCTATTATACTTTCAAGAGGCTCTGTGCCTCTCCTCATGGGTGGAGAGGCTTCAATGACCTTGTTGAAGAGATCCCTCATCTCTTCAGTGATTGCCACAAACTCCATAATGCGCTCAACATAAGTCGTCGGATCTGCCATGTTGCTTCCTCCAAACAAGGATTAACTTCACGGCGGCAACCGGTCGGGAAGCCGTTTATCGCTTGGATCGCCATCTATCCGCTTGATCGGGCAGGAGGGTCTTGTCCTCAGGGATGCTGAACAGTGGAAGCCGCAGGGTCAGCCAGTCCTGCTTGTCAATGCCTGGGGACTTCTTCAATGTGCGTGTACATCCAAACGAAGGCTCATTCGCTGTGGTATCCATATGCTGAACTTCCCTTGGCACAACGGGGTGTATGTTTCCATATCCTACTACTACCCCGATCAGGGCTGTGACGAAGACGCCAGCGGCCAACAGAACGTAAACCTTCCTGTCATGGTCGTGCGCGCCCATCAGGTAGCCTCGTTTGGCTTTGCGAAACTCCAATAGTAATGGCTCTCTTTTGCACAGAATCACCCATGCTACGCTTTATCTAGCAGAGTCGCGGTGGAAACCCTATCAGCAAACCTAGGATTGTTCTGTCGAATTGATAAAACTGGAATGTTCTGGTTTGTACGGCAGGTTCCTCAATGCTTAGACGGGCTTTTGAGGCACTATCACCTTGAATTCAGAAATTTCCCACGTTTCGATAGGTTTTACTTCCTCTTCTGAATTGTTGGGCGTTCATTTTGTCTCGGCCGTCACTTCCACGCTAACCCTCTCAAGACTCGGCGCTAGATTGTCCTTCCCCTTCCTAGATGAAGGCTTGATACCGGTAAAAGCTTCTAGTTTTCTCTTCAGGGCAGTATTGGCTGCCTTAATCTGCTGGGCCCGTAGCCGCATCATCTCCCTATTTGTTCCGCCCCCTCTTAAACTCGCATTGGCTCGCCCAATCTGTTCTGAAAAACTTGTCACGCGACGCCGGATAGGAAGTATTTGTTGCGCGTGACCCGCCTGACGTTCGTAGTAGTCAGCACTTGATTTGAATCTATCGTGTTTCCTGCTGAGGCACATACTTTCATCAACGTTGTCGTAGAGGACATGGTAGAGCACCGCACAGACTCGCCCGGTAAAACAAAGAGAATACGATCGGTGCTCACTGCGCTTGGCAGGATTTCTGATGTGAATCGTTCGCTCGGGCAATCCCAGATCGACCAAGTGCTTCACAAGGCGCTGCACGAAGAACTTGGAACCACTGACAAAGCTTGCCGCCGAACTTGGAGGGGCGTCTCTCCAGTATAGAGAGCCATACCCATCCCAGCAGCCTCGAATAAAGTCCCTTACCACGTGTGGAGGCATTGGGGGGAAAGTTATGGTGAGACTCTTTTTGGGAGGGAGACCCAGGCGCCTGAGATCAGCACACACCATGGCATTAGTGATCTGCATGTTATACAACGCACCAGCCACTCCTCTTTTTTCATTGAAGCGAATCAGCGCGTTACTGCCCATCAGGGCTCGAACCTTATCGAGCAGTTCCGGTTCTTTTTGGCTAATGCTGAGGCTCCAGGACACCGTATCTGCTCGTTTTTCCCGTGGTGCCCATTTCTGTGCTTGCAGCCGCGCGTCCGCAATTTGAACCGCACTCATTTTCTTTGATAGTTCGTCGCATGCAACGGCAGCCACGTCTTCCCTTCCCCAAGATGCAATGGTGTACCACTTATAGGCCTGAACAAGATCTTGAGGGATTCTCATTCCA
>DATHTZ010000380.1:0-4866 GCA_035462675.1 Nitrospiraceae bacterium
CGAAGCCGGCCATCTTCTCTTTATTCCGTTGGGGCGCTTTATGACGATTCTGGGCGGGAGTCTCGGTCAGATCCTGATGCCGCTCGTCTGCCTGGCTACCTTTCTTATCAAGACACGCGATCCCTTCGGCGCCTCAGTGGCCCTTTGGTGGACAGCAGAAAGCTTGATGGACATCGCTCCCTATATCAATGATGCGCGGGAGATGGATCTCATGCTGCTTGGCGGGGTCACCGGGAAGGAAACGGACGGGCATGATTGGAACAACATTCTGACCATGTTGAGCTGGCTGGAGTATGACCATCGCCTGGCTCATCTCGCCTACAACTTCGGTATTCTCCTGATGCTGGCCTCGTTCGCTTGGGGCGGGCTGCTGCTCCTGAAGCAGTACCGTCGACTCTAGTCTTGCAGGAAAACTGTTGTGCCACACGTGCTGACCATTAACGTTCTAGCCCACCAACACAGTTTTTCCGCGGCCTCCTAGTCCAAAGAGTCACGAAGAGAAAGAGAAATCCCGCACCTCCTCCATCAATTCGAACCGCACTTCCACGACGCTTTTCTGCATGTAGGTAATCGTCCTGCACAGCCTTGCGTCCCAGGCGCGTCATACCCGCGTTCTTTAATGAGCTTCTGCCGTTAATTTTTATATCGTCTTAACACTCTCTCGGTCCGGTTTAACACCGTTCTGACACAGAGCTTGATAAGGTTCTTGACATAACACGGAGCGCATCACGAGGAGCGAGGTTTCAGATCTGCAGAGAAAAGTGAGGGAGTCTCGATGACACTGGTTGCACTGGGTTTGCTTTTAGGGATGGTCGGGCTGCTTTGGACGATGGTCATAGAGATCGCCCAGGCAGATCACCAGACCAAAAGACAGAATTCGCGAGGGGAGGGACAAACTGTTCTTGGAGGCGACTCGTCGTACGGGTTTTCGTCACAGCCGGTCCGGCACCGTCGACAGAATGTCGAATGTGAAGAAGATTGTTTCCGAGGCTCCGCAGTATTTACACCTTCTTTACATCTTGCAGCCTATTATGAGTGCGAACAAGTAGAGAAAGACATAGGGACAACATTTTCTTTGCCGTCGAGTGAGGGGGGTATGCACATGGATCTCGTCTATCTGGCTATCGTAGCGATATTTTTTCTGCTGTCCGGCTGGCTCATCTCGGCGCTGGAGCGACTGTAAGGGGGATAAGGCCATGGATGCGATGTACGTGCTCGGCGGAATTCTGTCATTGGGATTATTGGTGTATCTCATGGTGGCGTTGCTGAAACCGGAGTGGTTCTGATGACGATCAATGGACTGATTCAGATCGGGCTCTACTTTGTCGTGCTGGTGGCGTTGGTCAAGCCGCTGGGTTGGTATATGGCACGGGTGTATGAAGGACAACCCTGCGGGCTCGACCGGGTGGTGGGCCCTCTGGAGCGGCTTCTCTATCGCCTCTGCGGAGTGCGTCAAACCGACGAGATGAATTGGAAAACGTACGGGATCGCCATGCTGTTATTCAACGCGATGGGGCTGGTCGCGGTGTATGCGTTGCAGCGACTCCAAGAATTCCTGCCGCTGAATCCAGCGGGGTTGGGAGCCGTCACGACCGATCTTGCCTTCAACACCGCTGCGAGCTTCGCGACCAATACGAATTGGCAGGCCTACGGAGGCGAAACGACGCTGAGCTATCTGACTCAGATGCTTGGACTCAACGTGCAAAACTTTGTGTCCGCCGCAACCGGGATGGCGATCCTGGTCGCGTTGATCAGGGGTTTGGCCCGACGCAGTGCCACGACCATCGGCAACTTTTGGACGGACCTCATCCGCAGCACGCTGTACATTCTCATGCCGCTGGCCCTGCTCTTGTCCTTGCTGTTGGTGTCACAAGGCGTCGTTCAGACGTTCGCGTCATACCAGACTGCCACATTGCTCCAGCCGGCCAGTTACGCCAAGCCCGTGACGGATGCGACCGGCCAGCCGGTGCTGGATGAACAGGGCCAGCCGAAAACAGAACCCGCGACGACAACCGAACAGGTACTTGCAGTCGGACCGGCAGCCTCTCAGATTGCGATCAAGCAGCTTGGGACCAATGGCGGAGGTTTCTTCAATGTTAATTCCGCGCATCCGTTCGAGAATGCCAGCCCCTGGTCGAATTTCCTCGAGGTTCTCGCGATCCTGCTCATCCCGGCGGCGCTCTGTTATACGTTTGGGATGATGGTCGGAGATACGCGCCAGGGTTGGGCGCTCCTTGCCGCGATGACGATTCTCCTGCTCTGTTTTATTCCGCTGGGGCTATGGGCCGAGCAAAGCGGGAATCCAGCTTTCAGCGCTCTGGGGGTCGATCAGGCTTCCAGTGCAGGACAATCCGGCGGAAACATGGAAGGGAAGGAGACGCGATTCGGTATTGCCAACTCCGTCCTGTGGTCTGCTGCGACGACCGCCGCTTCAAACGGCTCCGTAAATTCGATGCACGATTCGTATACCCCTTTGGGCGGACTCGTGCCGCTCTTCTTGATGCAGTTCGGGGAAGTGGTGTTCGGCGGGGTCGGCTCGGGTCTCTATGGGATGGTGGTCTTTGCGATCATCGCCGTCTTCGTGGCCGGACTGATGGTTGGGCGGACACCTGAATATCTTGGAAAAAAGATTGAGCCCTATGAGATGAAGATGGCTGCTCTGTTGATTCTCATCATGCCGATGGTGGTTCTCAGTTTCACGGCAGTTTCGTCGGTGACGGGCGTCGGCACCAGTTCGATTTTTAACCCGGGTCCCCATGGGTTCAGTGAGATGCTCTATGCCTTTAGTTCGATGGGGAATAATAACGGCAGTGCCTTCGGCGGGCTGAGTGTCAACACACCCTTCTACAATGTGACCGGCGGACTGGCGATGCTGATCTCCCGCTTCTGGTTGGCGATTGCCACGTTGGCATTGGCCGGAGCGCTGGCGAAGAAAAAACTCGTGCCGGCTGGGCCAGGAACCTTACCGACCCACACGCCGCTGTTTATCGTGCTGCTGATCGGCGTCGTCGTGCTCGTCGGAGCGCTCACCTTCGTGCCCGCACTGGCCCTGGGACCAATTGTAGAGCACATCCTGATGGTGAGCCGATGACGGCGCTGGCGTGGAGGATTTCGAGATGACAACGCAAGGCGAGAGAAGGCAATTGTTCGATCCTCAGATTATGCAACGGGCGCTGCTGGAATCCTTCCGGAAGCTTGATCCGCGCCACCAAATTCGCAATCCGGTCATGTTCGTGGTCGCGGTCGGGAGTGTGCTGACTACCGTCCTGCTTTTCCAGGCGCTGTTCGGAAAAGGCGAAGCGCCTGTCTGGTTTATCCTCGCCGTCTCTCTCTGGCTCTGGTTCACCGTGCTGTTCGCGAACTTTGCCGAAGCGATGGCAGAAGGGCGCGGAAAAGCACAGGCGGAATCGCTGCGCAGTTCCCGGCGTGAAATGAACGCGAAGAAACTGGGCCAGCCTGAGTCCGGTGACCAGTATCTCAGTGCTCCATCCTCCACCGTCTCGGCGAGCGCCTTGACGCGGGGAGACGTCGTCTTGGTGGAGGCCGGCGATTTTATCCCCTGCGACGGGGAGGTCATCCAAGGCATCGCCTCGGTGAACGAAAGTGCCATCACCGGCGAAAGTGCTCCCGTTATTCGAGAGAGCGGCGATCGCAGCGCCGTAACTGGCGGAACACGTGTCCTGTCGGATTGGTTGGTCATACGGGTCACGGCCAACCCCGGCGAGACATTTCTGGACCGGATGATTGCGATGGTCGAGGGGGCCAAGCGCCAAAAGACACCGAATGAGATCGCCCTCAACATTCTACTGGCGGCACTCACGGTCATCTTCCTCTTGGCGACGGCCACGTTGCTCCCCTTTTCCCTCTACGGTGTGCAGGCGGCAGGCCAGGGGGCTCCTGTCACTGTGACGGTCTTAGTTGCACTGTTGGTGTGTCTGATCCCGACGACGATCGGAGGATTGCTCTCTGCCATCGGCATTGCAGGGATGGATCGAATGGTGCAGGCCAATGTCATCGCCATGTCGGGGAAGGCGGTCGAAGCGGCGGGCGACGTGGATGTGCTGCTGCTCGACAAGACCGGCACCATCACGCTGGGCAATCGTCAGGCGACTGCGTTCTTTCCGGCTGACGGGGTGACCGATCAGGCGCTGGCCGATGCGGCCCAGCTTTCGTCGTTGGCGGACGAGACGCCGGAAGGGCGTAGCATCGTGGTCCTGGCCAAGGAAAAGTATGGATGGGGGGCGCGCGACATTCACGAGTTGGGCGCGACGTTCATTCCCTTTACGGCTCAAACCAGCATGAGCGGCGTCAATTTGAACGGCCGGGAGATACGCAAGGGGTCTGATGGCGCGATCGAAGCCTATGTGAAGGAACGGGGCGGGCAGTTTTCTCAAGCTGTCCGCTTACACGTGGAGACCATTGCGAAGCAGGGGGGCACACCGCTGGTCGTGGCGGAGGGGCCACATGTGCTGGGCGTGATCTACCTGAAAGATATCGTCAAGGGCGGTATCAAAGAGCGGTTTGCTGAATTGCGACGCATGGGCATCAAGACGGTGATGATCACCGGTGACAATCCACAGACTGCGGCAGCCGTGGCGGCTGAAGCCGGTGTGGACGATTTCCTGGCGCAGGCCACGCCGGAAGCCAAGCTCAAGCTGATTCGAGAGATGCAGGCCGGCGGCCGGCTCGTCGCAATGACGGGAGATGGCACAAACGACGCGCCGGCCCTTGCGCAGGCGGATGTCGCGGTGGCGATGAACACCGGCACGCAAGCTGCCAAGGAAGCCGGCAACCTGGTTGATCTGGATTCCAACCCGACCAAGCTTATTGAGATCGTGGAAATCGGCAAGCAACTCTTGATGACCC
>DATHTZ010000381.1:0-2931 GCA_035462675.1 Nitrospiraceae bacterium
GGCACCTCCAAATAGGCCGGTTTGAACGAGCCGATAATGGCATTGGGGTATTCGGTCGTATAGACCGGCCTATTTGGAGGTGCCGAAAGAAATTCTCATCACCTCCATGAAAGAACATCAGGGATTTTTTTCCTTGATGCATGAAGAGACCGGGAAGCTCGTCCCTCATTTTATTGCGGTGACGAACAATCGAGTGAAAGATATGGGATTAATTCGTGAAGGCAACGAACGGGTTCTGGCGGCGCGTCTGGTCGATGCAAAGTTTTTCTTTGACGAAGATCGGAAGGTCAGACTCGAAGACCGCGTCAAGAAGCTTGCCGGCGTGACGTTCCATCAAAAACTTGGGACGATGGCGCAGAAACAGGAGCGGCTTGAAAAACTGGTCACCATCATCGCGCCCCTTCTCAATCCCAGTGCAGATAGTTATGAGACCATCAACCAATGTCGTAGGGCTGCAATGCTGTGCAAGGCCGATCTCTTGACTAGCATGGTAGGAGAATTTCCGGAGTTGCAGGGGATTATGGGGGGCGAATATGCCGCGCATGATAAAGAGCCGGAGGCGGTGAGTCATGCGCTCAAGGAGCAGTATCTTCCACGATCGATGGATGGGGTATTGCCCAAGACGGTTGTGGGTCAGGTGCTGTCGTTGGCCGACAGGCTGGATGCCCTCGCGGCATTTTTTCACGTCGGACTTGTGCCGACGGGGTCCGAAGATCCCTTTGCGCTCCGCCGACATGCCACGGCGATTGTCCGAATTATTCTTGAGAGCAGCCTCAGATTGGACTTGGGGGAATGTATTCGTCATGCAAGAACGATCGTGATCGATGATGGATTCAAGGGTGTGGCAGGCTCTGAACAAGAAGGAAGCCGTCGCATTGTCGAATTCATATTTGAGCGGGTTCGCCACTATGGCAGGGTCGTCCATGCCTTGCGGGACGATGTCATTGAAGCGGTGCTCAAGCCAGCTCATAATAAGCCGCTGGACCTTGTGGATCTTGTTCAGAGAATGAAGGCACTTGAATCCGTGACCACAAAACAGGAATTCGATCCGTTGATCGTCGGATTCAAACGGGCTCACCGGCTTGTCGAAAAAGAGCAGTGGGATCGTAAGTCGGTGGACAGGGCGAGGTTCGAACATCCCACGGAATCGGCGTTGTACCAGGCCATTAGGGAAGAACGGGAGAAGATGAGTTCTGCGATGACTGGTGGAGAATATGGCCAGGCCCTGGACGCGCTGGTGCGCCTGAAACCTGCCATTGATGCATTCTTCACAGCGGTCATGGTAAATGCAGAGAATCCAGACGTCCGGAGCAACCGGTTATCGTTGCTGAAGGAAGTGGATGACTTCTTCAACTCATTCGCGGACTTTTCACAGATTGTGGTACAAGGAGGGTAGAGACAGATGGTCAGGTGAGTCCCCCGTGCTCGCGCAACGCGCACAGTTGGTGGCTCATCCTGACCACCTGTTCGATAAAGAGACGAGTCAGGTGAAAGCCATGGATCAATCATTGTCAGGCGATCAGCGTCGGGCGAGGAGAGTCCGTCGGTTCACCATCGGCGTGTCTCTTGCCATGATTATTCTCTGCAACGCGATCGTTCTGGTCGGGTTATGGGCCAGCGGGATCAACCTCGATGAACTGGCGGCGACCCCCGATGTATTCAACGCCAAACAGGATATTTGTCTCCGGATCGGCTGGCGGTCCGTTATGGGAGCAGCGGAACCGGTGCCCCTCTGCTCGGAGTGGATCCATCTCTCCGATCCGTCCGGTAAGACTCATCAGCTGCAACGGGAGGTCAAGTTTCGGCAAGGGCCGGACGGGCAGTATTATATAGATCAGGGTGGGCATGCCGACTATCGACTGCTCATATTGGTGTTGGTTGTTGTGGCAGTCATTGCGTTGGGGCTGGTGGCGAAATGGTATCTGGTCGGTTGGTATCGGCTGCGTCTCGAGTCCGCCGCCGACCACGGGGCGTCACTTGTCCATTGAATTGAACTGAAGTCAACACGAAGGAGAGGATAGCGTGGCAAAGAAATACGTGTACTACTTCGGTGATGGCATGGCAGAAGGAACTTCCAACATGAAAGAACTCCTCGGCGGGAAGGGGGCCGGACTTGCCGAAATGACGAATCTCGGCATCTCCGTTCCGCCTGGCTTCACAATTTCCACCGAGGCCTGCGTTGAATATTACAAGAATGGGAAACAGTATCCTCCCGGCATGTGGGACGCCGCGTTGAAATCGCTCAAGCGGGTTGAGCGGTCGATGGGCATGGGGTTCGGCGATCCTGAGCGACCGTTGCTGGTCTCGGTTCGGTCCGGCGCTCGGGCCTCGATGCCCGGCATGATGGACACGGTGTTGAATGTCGGTCTGACGACCAAGACGGTCGAGGGGCTGGCGGTTAAAACGCGCAACGATCGGTTTGCCCAGGATAGCTATCGGCGCTTTGTGTCCATGTACGGCAGCATCGTCATGGGTGTGCCGCGCGAACATTTCGAAGCGATCCTCAAGCACAAGAAGGCCGAGGTGGGTGTCGCGCACGAAACCCATCTTGATGCGCGGCACCTCCGGGAATTGGTATCCAGCTTTAAGGCGCTCATCAAGGAAGAGACGAAGAAAGAGTTCCCCGATGAGCCGCTCGAACAGCTTCGCTTGGCCGTCAACGCCGTCTTTTCGTCCTGGTTCGGCGCGCGGTCCGTTACCTATCGGCGCCTCTATGGGATTCCAGACGCGTGGGGCACGGCTATCAATGTGGTGGCAATGGTATTCGGGAACATGGGGGAAACGAGCGGTACCGGTGTGGCGTTCACGCGCGATCCGGCCTCCGGCGATAAGAACTTTTTCGGCGAGTGCTTGATGAATGCCCAGGGCGAGGATGTCGTGGCCGGCATCAGGACTCCGCTTCCGGTGAATGCGCTCGCGAAGAATGTGCCG
>DATHTZ010000382.1:0-2509 GCA_035462675.1 Nitrospiraceae bacterium
GTGAAATCGGTTTCTCCAAGTAATCGACAATTTGTCGATTACTTGGAGAAACCGATTTCACCAGAAAAACTGACTCAGGCCGTGCACAAGTCAGTCAGGGATCACGTTTTTAAAGGCCCGTTTTAGTCGTGTCCGGTTGAGACAGAAATGGTCGTGTATTCAGTCGCAACCCATGGATTCGTAGGGAAGGACGTGTTCAGCATTCTGTTAGAGGGGGTTTGCTGATCGTTCGACTAGATGACGTTGCTCGGCAGAGCGGAGGCGAATCTTGAAGATCACCCGGCGGCTTTTTTCGCGGTTTACCATGGCCATTGAGTCATAGATCAAGTCTTGTCTGCCGCGCCCGGTCGCTGAGGTGATTTCTTGAAAGCACTGGTACGCAGCCGGCTCTGTGGCTTGAATGACCTCCAAGCCCTTCACCATCACCGCCAGCGACCGTTCTTGACTCAATTTCAAGTTAAACGCATCGCTTCCGTGATCATCAGTGTGTCCTTCAATGGCGAGCGAATCGATCTTGTTACGCAGTGGCCCGCATAATGCCCCCACATAGAAGGGCAATGCTTCTTCAAGAAACTGATTTGCCGTAAGCGACAGGGCGCTTTTCCCAAACTCAAAGGTCAGCCGGTCTTCCGGGACTACGATCACAAGCGCGAGCGGGTCTCGGGGGTCTGCATCGAGGGAGAGGCCTAACCGTTGAATGTGGTCGCGCAGAGCCGTCTGCACATCCTCTTTGTTTTCTTGCAGTTCAGACCGTGCGGCGGCGGAGATTTTGGTGATCTGCGCCGCGAAGAGCAAGATGAAAACGATTGCGAGCGAAGTCATGAGATCGGTAATGCCGATTGTCGTGTGTGAGGCGCCGGGGCTCTGTGGTGTCGCGCGGCTCATGCGGGAGGCCGCTGCGTGGACACCATCGATCGTTTGGGCCAGAAACGGCTCTCCTCAGAGCAGGCGACGTCGGACGATGTTCGCCGCTCAGCGAGCGTGTCCGTCAGGCGACTCATGAGGTCATCGAGCGTCGTTGTTGCCTGAGTCCGGTGGAGGTGCGAATCTTTCAGAAGCGTGGTGAGGTCATGAATCGAGTCATTCAGCGCTTTCATCGGAGCGGCAAATTCTTCACGAAGAGCTCGTGGCAGTTCGGTCATCATACGGCGCCTCGCTGCCTGCTCGTCCTCCTTCCATTTCGTAAAGGATCGAATAGCCGTGGTCAGTTCGGCAATGGGCGCCGTCAGGCTATCAGTACCCGTACTTCCGACATATTCCCTGAGTTCCCCGCCGGAGGCCTGTCGACTTCCCCTGTGCACGCTCTGCGTCGGCGTGAGTTGCTCCAACATCTGCTCCATGGTTTTTCGGGGAAAGAGTTTGTCCATGAGACCGAGAAACGTGTGGTGCGCGTTCATGAGCCGAGAGACCATCGGCTTTTCGATGAGTGTAAACAGATTGGCGGCAATCAGTCCGACAATGGACGTGAGGAATTTTCCCGCCAACCCGTTGATGAGCCCCTGAATTCCGACAATCTCATGCCCATCGGCATGGAGTTTACTGAGGCCGATGAACAAGGCGAGGAACCTCAGCAGCAACCCGATGCCTGTCACCAGGGACGGGAGCTGGCTGTAGAAGGTCAGGTTGACTCGATGGCTCAACAGCGCGTCCTGCGTAAAGATATCTTCCGCGCGGCGCGTGCTGAAAATGCGCGGTTCCACGAACCACGGGACATGCTCCAGAATCAGCGTCTTGCGGAATTGCGCCCAGGGCTGCAGAAACATCGGTTCTTTTTGCATGGCCATGTCGAGCGTGTTCAGGTCGTCGCAATCGATACGGGTAGAGGAGGATGCGGGTTGAGCAGCTCGAGGCGCGAACCCCACCAGCGCACGGCTCGTGAATCGCTCACGGTCGACGTCTCCGCGATCGTGAGCGAGGGCGGTCAGCATCGGGCGTACTCGATCGAGTGGCCGTTGCGCGCGGGAGACCTCCCACGTCAACCGTATGACGTGCCAGAGAAAGAAGAGCATGATTCCAAAAGACCCGAGCCAACTCAGCATCGGGCTTTGGGGCCCTCCGAAGAAGGCTGCATCACGACTCAAGAATTCCCACAGACTGGACATGCCGGTCATCGGATCCTCAGTTCATGCACGACGGACACCTGTGCGCGCCAACGCCAGAGAAAGTCTTCTCAATTTCCATGCCGCGTGCAACGCAGGCGGAAGCGCTCAAATATCCCACGATCTGCAAGTCCCTTCGAAGCTGAGCACGGGTTGCCCGGCATTCTTTGCCGAGCAATCGGAATATTCGGCCTCTCTGAATGTAGGGGAGCTTGCTGAAGGAGATATGGCGTATAGCTCTGAGCAAAGCGGAGTGTTGGAAACACGAGCGGGCGCCTCGAATAACTGGTTTGAATATGCTGTGGGACGAAGCAGCAAAAAGCTGAAGCGGTGGGGTCTGTCAATCGATGCGGCATCTCCCGTCGTGACCCTCACTCAAGAAACGGGTGGGGGGCGGAGGTCACCGGAGG
>DATHTZ010000383.1:0-1537 GCA_035462675.1 Nitrospiraceae bacterium
ATCAGAGGTGCTGATTCCATGAAAATCACGATGAAGAAAAGGTTTCAGATCGGTGTGTGTGTGCTGGGACTGGGTCTCCTCGCGGCTTGCGATTCCTCGGAACCTCCCAAGCCAACAGCCGCAAGCGCGCCTGTGCCGACCGAATTCCACGAGGGCGAAACCACATTCAACGCGAATTGTTCGGCTTGTCATGGAAAACAAGCTGCGGGAACCGACCACGGACCTCCGTTAGTACATAAAGTCTACGAACCGAACCACCACGGGGATCAGGCCTTCCAACGGGCTGCGGCCAATGGCGTCAAAGCGCATCACTGGGAATTCGGCAACATGCCGAAGATCGATGCCGTTACTCCGTCAGATGTCGATCAGATCGTGAAGTATGTGCGGTGGCAGCAGCGCCAGGCAGGCATTCAATAACAGCAGGAAGCTGAAGAAGTCCGCCAGCTTCGTTCTCGCATCGCTCAGAGGCTCAACGTACCGAAGCGTACGCCTCGCCTCTTCGCTCGTTGCGGCCTTGCTGGACGGACTGTTTGAGCATCCTGCGCGATGTCCTCCCTCCCCTCCCCCTTTTCCCTCGTTTAACATTCCCAATATTGCGACTCAATCGTGTCGGCGCCGGGTAACCTTCCCCCCGAAAACTACCCTCTTGACCTGCTGTACCTTCACGCGTAGCATAAGGCTCTGACGTACCAGTTACCTCGACTGCTCTCTCCTACGCGCCTTGCATTCTCCCCCGCGCGATGGATCCCACGGTCCCCGCAGCTCCTACGCCAGCCTCTTTCTGAAGCGCGGCATTCTTGGATGTCGCACATCACGATTGCCGGCTCTTGCTTCAGCGAGTCGCAGCTCTGACAGGGAAGATTTCCCGGTTCGGTATCGGGATCATCCCTGGCCGAGACGGTGGTGGTGTCTTCACTGAAAGGAGGGCAGGCCATGAAATTCTATACAATCGTGATGACCGGGCTTGTGTTGGTAGGAGTTGCCTCTCTCGCCTCCGCGAATCCGGCGATGCTGCCCAAGCATCCCGGGTATCCATCGGGCGGAGAGTATGCCAACGATACCGGGCAAAAAAATCTGACCGTTGAGCAATCCCTCAGCAGCGCCGCCACGTCAGAAGATGCCCACACGGGTCAGAAGCTGGTGGATCCCAATAATGCCAGGTTGCTGAAGCCGCAGGGAGCTGGTCAACTGCCGACGATTCAAGGGCCTCAAATCAAGATTGAACCGCCGGTCACTGAGGCGACTCGCATGCCCAAACAGTAGCGCCCTGTTCGCGCCAGAGGAAAGGGCCTTCCTCTTGCCCGTCCTTTCCCATATCTGGGGACGGTTGGGTAAGAGGAATGGTCCCGGCCAAGAGGCAGGTTTGGGGCACTTGGATACGTAGAAAAGAGGGATCGCCATGTCACAGCTAGGAACTCTTGCTGACAGAATCCTCGACGCGGTGCACCGTGCTCCTGGTTGTCAACTCGATGAGTTGGTGCTGAGCGTACCAGAGCTCACCTGGAACCAGGTTTTTCTCGAAGTCGATCGTTTGAGC
>DATHTZ010000384.1:0-3146 GCA_035462675.1 Nitrospiraceae bacterium
GGTTCAGGCCTGGATACTGGCCAAACCTTGTGCATGGGCTCCCGTCAGTCGGACACCTATCTCCGTATCTACGATAAAGCGGCGGAACAACGTTCGAAAGACAAAGTCGTTGAGGGCACGTGGATCCGTTGGGAAATGGAATGGAAATCGGAACGCGCTGACGCCGTCGGCATGGCCCTCTCCGGGCTCGATCAAGACTCCTTCCAGAAGTACATCGTCGGCGTGTTTCGCAGCGCCTTGGACTTCCGGGACTGTACCAGAGCCGATGACCCCAAGGATCGCTATTACGCGCCACTCTTGGACTGGTGGAAGACCCTGACAGAGGGGATGCAGCGGGCCCGGTTAGAGATTGCCACGTCCGTCAAAAAGATCGAGGACGTGAAGCGGTGGGCAGAGAAGAGCCTCGCGCCCATGTTGGGGCTGCTCTGTGCGCATCCCGAGGCGGGTGAACGGTGGCTCATCAATCGAATCGTGGAGGGGGTGGAACGATGGCGACCCGATCAGATGATGTTGTTGGGGAGTGCACAGGAAGTCCGGCGACTCCGACAGAAGATGCGGGAGTGGAATCCCCGAGATGGCTTCACTGTCGCGAGTGTCAACCCGGCGTCTTAACGCTCTAGATATGCGGGCCGCGGTTAATAATCATGTGCGTGCGGTTTATATTGCAGTCCATTATTGTTGTTTGATGGAGGTCACGAAATGTGTGCACAACCATGTATCCGTATGAACCTGATGTTGAGTGAAGTGGAGTTTGGCGTGCTGACGGAGGTGGGTGAAGAGAATACGTTGTCGCCGGAGGAAGTGCTCAAGACCATCCTCGAAGAATATGTGGAACTGCGGGCCAATCATCCGCATCTCTACGTCCAATTCGCCGTGTGTCGCAATCGGTTCCTCAGGTGATCGAAATGTGGGAGGGCGCCGTGATCAGAATGCTCCGGCTCGTGCGGGCCTAAGCGCTTACGCACCAGGCCACCCCTGATCGGCGAAGCTGTAGCAGTGCTCGTCGGTGAGGACGAGATGGTCCAGCAAGATGATGCCGAGCAATTCCGCTCCCTGCTTGAGCCGGTTGGTGAGCACACGATCCTCTTCGCTGGGTGTCACATCACAAGAGGGGTGATTGTGGGCACAGATCCAGGCAGCGGCATTCATCAGGATCAGCGGTTTGAACACCTCGCGGGGATGCACGATGGCCAAGGTCAGGGAGCCGATCGACACGATGTTCACGCCGA
The DNA here is from genome assembly GCA_035462675.1 of Nitrospiraceae bacterium. Classification (GTDB taxonomy): domain Bacteria; phylum Nitrospirota; class Nitrospiria; order Nitrospirales; family Nitrospiraceae; genus Palsa-1315. The sequence continues at coordinate 1,230 of DATHTZ010000384.1, forward strand.
TGATGCGGTGCTTGGCATCCAGCCCGCAGACCAAGAATTGCTCGCGGTCCAGTCCCGCAAAGAGCGGCCTGAGGAGAGCCGCAGCGGTGACCGAGGTGGTCAACGGTGATGAAGGTGGGACGGCCCGGTTGTCGCGCACCAGCGTCACACGAAATCGTGGCAGCGCATAGGGATGGCTCGGCCTCGGCAGCCGTATAAGATTTACACGGTCCTGTGAACTGTGAATGGCCATATCCGCCTCCTTCTTCATCAAGATGTTGTAGCCCCACCCTTCACAGCACAGGGGGTGGGGCGTCGAAGAAGGCGGCGGGATGGCGCGTTCGCGGGGGGCAGGCCTGCAGTGACATCCGGAAGGCCTGGCTCCTGCTCGTCAGCGCCAGCTCGCATCCACTGAGAGTGCAGGCCGTATCCGACGCCGGCAGACATGCGGGCGCATCGTGGGGGGATGGGGGTGTCGTGAGACTCCCCCGGTTGGTGTCTCTATGCTGCTGACGATCAAAGACCTGGCGGAACAGCTGCGAATCAAACCTGGGACACTCTATTCCTGGGCTGCGCAAGGCAAGATCCCCTGCCGGAAGATTCATGGGTTAGTCCGGTTCGATCCCCTTGAGGTTGACCGCTGGCTTTCATCCTTTCCCCCGTCGAAGACCATCCATCTCCAGATAGGAAAACGGAGGGCGGACAACTCCGACTTGAACAGACTGATTGCGAGTGTAAAACGCGAGGTCTATACTTCCGGCCACGGGGAAACTAGACCGAGATCAAGCCTCATCGGAAAGGGGGAGCATGATGGGGCTCTTGAAGCGTAATAAGGTCTGGTGGATGAGTTTCATGTATCTCGGGCGACAGGTTCGCCGTACGACGGGTACGACGGACAAACGACTGGCTGAATCGATCCTGTGCAAGGTAAAGATACAAATCGCTGAAGGTCGGTTCTTTGAGACGCGTGAGGAACAGGAACGCACCTTTGGAGAAATGATGGATCGGTATCTCAAAGAGTGCGCAATTCTGAAGGCGCCGAAGAGCCACCAGCGTGATTGTCAGGCCTTGAACCATCTCCGACCAGTGTTTGGAGAGACGGTGCTAGCCGCGATCACGCCGAAGTTGCTGGCGGGCTACAAGACGCAACGGCGGATAGAGAAAGCGGCACCTGCCACGATCAACAAGGAACTACAGCTCGTACGCCATGCGTTCAATGTGGCGATGCGCGAATGGGAATGGTGCCGGGAAAACCCTATGCACCGAGTCTCGATGGAGTCAGTGCAGAATGAAGTGGACCGTTGGCTGACTGCCAACGAAGAGGAACACCTCTTAGCGTCGTCCTCGCCCTGGCTCCGAGAGATGATCGGATTCGCGCTGAATACGGGTTTGCGTCAAGGAGAGATCCTCAACCTGCAATGGCAGGATGTGGATTTTGCGCGAGGAACCCTGATGGTGATGAAGAGTAAGAACGGCACTCGCCGCACGATTCCCTTGAATGCGACCGTGTACGAGCTGCTGGCGGCTAAGCAAGCGACGCAGGGAGCCTTACGCGGTCCCGTGGTCAGGACCCCCCTCGGAAATGAACTCCAAGTACGGGTCTTGGTTCGGGAGTTTTGCGAGGCGCGCGATCGGGCAGGCATTCCGGACTTCCGCTTTCACGACATGCGGCACACGTTCGCCACGCGACTCGTGCAACGTGGAGTGGATTTGTACAAGGTCCAACGTCTGCTCGGTCACAAGACCAGCCTGATGACGCAACGGTATGCACATCATTCGCCGGAGAGTTTGAGAGAGGGTGTGAACGTCTTGGATGAGCCTCAACCGCAACGAGTTAGCACAAATTTAGCACAAGGACCGGTTTTGAACGGCCTTGCGAGAGCGAGCACTCTCGCAAGTCATTGATTCTTTATGGTGAGCCGGCTGGGACTCGAACCC
>DATHTZ010000385.1:0-14201 GCA_035462675.1 Nitrospiraceae bacterium
CTTCGTTGATCAAAGCATTTGAAGGGGCGAAAGGCGTCTATCTCTTGGTACCACCGAACTATGGGGCATCAGCCTGGCTGACCGATCAGCAGGCACGAATGGATCGCGCGGCAGAAGCCGTTAGGAACAGCGGCATCGGCCACATCGTGTTTCTTTCCTCAATCGGTGGACACATCGCCGAAGGAACGGGACCCATTCAGGCTGCTCGCTACGGCGAACAGAAACTTGGCGGAGCGGCGAAGAACCTGACAATACTCCGCCCATGCTACTTCATGGACAACTGGGCTCCGGTTCTCGGCGCGGCCAAGGAACAAGGTATCTTGCCAACGTTTATTGCGCCTCAGGCCATGATTCCAATGATCTCGACCAGAGACATCGGACGCGTGGGAGGGGAGCAGTTGATGGCCGGAGGAAAGGGAAGACAGATCATCGAACTGGCGGGACCGGCAGAGTACAGTCCCAATGATGTGGCCGTCGCACTCGGGCAGATTCTTGGAAAACCAGTCTCGGCTCAGTATGCGCCCCTGAGCGCGGTGGTACCCACGTTCAAGTCGTTTGGATTTTCAGACGAAGCCGCGAAACTGTTTGAAGAGATGTATACCTCATTCTCTACGGGGGCGATTGGGTACGAACATCCTGTCTCGCTCGTCCGCGGGAGGGTCGCGCTAGCCGAGGCCTTGAAAGGGTTCGTGAAAAGCTCATGAACGGTGCGCGACCATGAGCAAGACAAAGGAGACTATCATGAAGACGGATCTCGACAAGGTGAAAAAGTTGGCCAAGGATCTTCGGAAGGGCTACCCGCGTAGTCCACGGGAGAAGCTGGGCGGCTACGTGATTGCGGCTCGCTGTATGGATAAATGCCGGGCGTTTTTGCTCGGGATGAATGGTGAATACAATTACTGGCCCTGTTCGTTAGCCAGCCAATGGTTTTCATTCACCGGCATCACCCCTGATCAGTTCAAGGAGGTCGTGGCGACCGGAGCCTCAGACGAGGAAATCGCGAAGTGGATCGTCAGCCATTCGCAAGTGAAGAATATGGATGACGTATTGAAATGGAACAACAAGCTGCGCGATATGCGGCTCAGCGAGATGAGTCTTGAGGCCCAGCAATACCTCGAAGAATATATTCCAAAGGTCGTGCCGAAGCATCGCCCGGTGTATGTGTGGTTTGATGTGTACGATCTGGAGGAGAAGCGACTGTAAGCTCAACGTTCGCATCACGGGTTTGAGACGAATGGAAGGAGGATACCAATGAGCCGTCAAGAGACAATCGAGACCGCAGCAACAAAAGACATCGTGGGGATCTATCAGCCAGGCTCCACTCACATGGTCGGTGACGGATTTCCTGTGCGAAATCTCTTTCCCAGCAATGAGCTTGACCGTGAGGTCAGCCCCTTTCTCATGCTGGACTATGCCGGGCCGCAGTACTTCACGCCGACCGACCATCCGCGCGGCGTGGGAGAACATCCGCACAGGGGATTTGAAACGGTCACGATCGTGTACGAGGGAGTCGTTGCCCATCGCGACTCGGCGGGGAATGCCGGGGTGATCGGCCCAGGTGATGTCCAGTGGATGACTGCCGCATCCGGCATCGTTCATGAGGAATTTCACGAAAAAGAGTTTGCGAAGAAAGGTGGTACGCTTCACGCGATCCAATTATGGGTCAACTTGCCCCGTATCTCAAAAATGTCGGCGCCCGGTTATCAGACGATTCTCAATGCAGACATTCCGGCCATTGACCTCGAGGGTGGAGTCGGTCAACTGCGCGTGATTGCTGGGTCATTCCTTGGACATACAGGGCCGGCGCATACATTCACGCCGATCCAGCTGTATGACCTGCAACTGAAAGCAGGACATCGAGGCCAGCTCAGCCTGCTGAGCGGGGATAACACCTCGATCTTCGTGCTGCAAGGTCGCGTGTCGGTAAATGGTTCGCAAGCAGCCGGAGAAGCGGAACTAATCGTGTGCACACGCGATGGATCGCAAGTCACGATAGAGGCCCATGTGGACAGTCGTCTTCTGGTCATGAGCGGAGCACCGATCGAAGAACCGATCGCGCGCTATGGCCCCTTTGTCATGAATACCAAAGAGGAGCTGGTTCAGGCGGTGAACGATTATAACGACGGCAAGATGGGGCATTTAGCATGATGCTGAAAAATCCCGCCAGCGTCGTGCTCGCCTCGAAAGCATCCTCAACGTAGCCAGAGGCTATGCTTCCGTTGCTTCCGTCGGCTGTGGCCTTGCAGTCGCAAAGGAATCTATGATGCATATCGACATCTACTCCGACATCGTCTGCCCTTGGTGCTATGTGGGGAAGCGACGACTAGAACGGGCGTTGAGTGAATTGAAGGATGAGGTGAAGGCAGAGGTCACCTGGCGTCCGTTCCAATTGAATCCGATGATGCCACTCGACGGAATGGATCGGGCCACCTATCTGAAAGCCAAGTTTGGGAGCTTGGAGGCTTTCGGCCGGATGGAAGAGCAACTCCTCGCTGCCGGCAAGGATGAACAGATTCCCTTTGCCTTTGAGAAAATTCAGCGGACGCCAAACACCTTTGCGGCCCATCGGCTTGTCTGGTATACAGCACAGCACGGGAAACAAGACGAAGTAGTAGAAGCCCTCTTTCGTGGGTATTTTCTGGAAGGCAAGGACATCGGTGATGTGAAGGCCCTTGTGCATGCAGCTGCCAAAGCTGGGCTGGATCAAACAGAGACAGAAGAGTTTCTAACGAGCGAGAAAGGCGTGGTTGAGGTCAAGGGTGAAGAAGCGGTCGGTCGTCGGTTAGGCATCAGCGGGGTACCCTATTTTGTCTTCAATGGCACCGTATCGATCTCTGGTGCGCAGCCTTCCGATATCTTTGTGTCGGCCATACAGCAGGCCGAGAAAGAGTCCTAGCAGGATGCTGAAAAAGTCCGCCAGCTTTGTTCTCGCATCGCTCAGATCCTCAATGTACCCCAGAGGGTACGACTCCGGTCTTCACTCGCTGCGGCCGCGCTGGACAGCCATTTTGAGCATCCTGCGAGTCGTTCTTGCCCCATCATTATTCACAAGTTCACAGTGGAGATTGAGCCGAAACTGAGTTTTTCCGCATCCTGCTAGAAGGCTGAAGTCAGGGTTGAGGTTGAGCGAAGATGAGATTCCTATAGGGGAAAGGAAGAGATATCATGGCAGTCCAAGTCTATGGATGTAACCACATCGTCATTGAAGTCACCGACGCCAAAAAAGCGGTGAAATTCTATTCTGATGTCTTTGGCTTGACGATGCTCCGCGGCGGCGAAGGCGCTGCTTGGTGCAAGTTGGGCGAGCATCAATTCATGGCGATATTTGAAGTCGACAAGCTTCAACCGGATCGCGTGAAACATTTTGGCTTGATGGTCCGAGACGGGCAACAAATCAAGGAAGTGCGGAAGAAGCTCATCAAGAAGTACAAATTACAACTGCAGCCGAACTTCCGTTGCGACTTTCGCGATCCCTGGGGGAACCGTATTCAGGTCGGCGATCTGAGCGACGAATCGCTGGTCTGGCTTCTCCCCTACCAAGAAGTCCAGAAAGCTGGGATTACCTTCACCAACACACCTCGAAAGGAGAAGCGGTCATGAGCACAACCAATCTGCAACAGCGGTTGACCGATCTATTCGGCTACATCCGTCAAGGCAAGATCATTGAGGCGATGAACGAGTTTTATGACAAGGACACTGTGATGCAGGATAATGCCAACCCGCCGACAAAGGGGTTAGCGGCGAATATTGAGCGGGAAAAGCAGTTCATGAGCGGTGTCAAGGAGTGGAAAGGGTTCAACGTCACAGCCACAGGCATCGGCGACAACGTGACCTTCTACGAGTGCAACCTGGATTTCATCGCTACCAGCGGACAGCCGGTTCATATGGAGCAGGTTGTCGTCGCCAAATGGAAAAACGGTAAGATCATCCACGAGAGGTTCTACTACGACACGGGAGCAAAGAAGTAAGGAAGGTGCAGAGAGCCGATAAACAGGAAATGCCGGGAAACTGAAAAGTGTCGTGATCAAATCGTCGAGAGAACCTCTCATGCCGGACACACAATGGACGGACGTTGGAAGCGTCGAAGAGCTGAAGAAAAAGCCCTTGCGAGAAATCTCCTGCGGGAAAATGTCACTTGCGCTGACGTACAAAAACGGCTCGTTTGCCGCGATTTCCGGGGTCTGTAATCATGTCGGTGGCCCGTTGGGTGAAGGCACCCTCGACGGCGACTATGTCGTCTGTCCCTGGCATTACTGGAAGTTTCATCACAAAACCGGTCAAGGAGAACCAGGGTACGAACAAGATCAGGTGCCAAGCTATGCCACCAAGATCGAGAACGGCCGGCTCTATATCGATGTATCATCAGCCACGAAGCGAAAGAAGCAGTCGCACAAACCTCATCCGCTCGCACGCCCAGTGTCGCGCCAAGCAGGCCCGATCCGTGTGGTGGGGATCTCGACAACGGCGATGACCGCGGAGTATCCACGGTACAGCACTTCCGACGCGATGCTGGACGTGGCGCTCGACCATGCCCGAAGCGTGCTCAAGCTGGAGACGCAATGCATTAGGCTCCGCGAGTTGAACTTCCGTCCGTGCGAAGGGTTCTATTCCAAATCAGCGCAGGCCTGCACCTGGCCCTGTTCGATTACGCAGATGGACCCGACCGATCAGCTCGATCGCGTGTACGAAGCCATCGTGCATTGGGCCGATGTGATTCTGATTTCAACTCCGATCCGCTGGGGCAACGCGAGCAGCCTGTATTACAAGATGGTCGAGCGGATGAACTGCATCCAAAATCAAGAGACCATCGCGAACAAACATTTGCTCAAGAACAAGGTCGCGGCGTTTATCGTCATGGGTGGGCAAGACAATGTCCAAGGCGTGGTCGGGCAGCTCATGACATTTTTCGCGGAAGTCGGCTGCCAGTTCCCGCAGTTTCCGTTCATTGCCCATTCACGAGGCTGGAGCGCGGAGGACATGGAACGGAACGTCAGCGAGGTGCAGAACAGTCGGGAACTGCGTGAAGGGGCGCAGGAACTCGTTGCACGAGCCACGGACATGGCGAAGCTCATGGTCGGCGGTCAGCTTCCTGAGCATCCCCTCGCCCGTGGCGGGCGCAAGGCACATCAGCTCGATAGTGAGCCGACAGGGTAGAGGCAGCAATCTACAGAGGACATGCCCATGCAATTGAATGGTAAAGTCGTGCTGATCGCCGGAGGGTCCGGAGCGCTTGGCCAGATGGTCACACCGGCCTTTGCGAAATCAGGCGCACGCGTCATCACAGTAGACCGCAATCCGCCATCGGCACAAGTTGCGGCAGGGAATGCGATGAAGGTCGACGTCACGGATGAAACGGACGTCCGGCATCTCTTGGATGATGTGATCCGAACGGCGGGCCGTATCGATGTTCTGGTCAATCTGGTCGGCGGCTTTGCCGCAAGTCATGTCGTGGAAACCGATGCATTACTCTGGCAGCGGATGCTGACCATGAATCTCACGGCGGCATTTCTGCTCTCGAAAGCGGTGCTGCCTCACATGGTGGCACGTGGGACAGGCCGCATTGTGCATGTGGCAGCCTGGGCAGTGGTCGAGCCATTCCCTGGAGCCGCTGCCTATATCGTCGCCAAGTCAGGCCTGCTCGCACTGATCAGAGTGCTGGCACTTGAGTTGAGCGGATCCGGGGTAACCGTCAACGGGGTGCTGCCCAATACTATTGATACGCCAGCCAACCGCGCGAGCATGCCCCAGACCGATCCGTCCACATGGACCAAGCCGGAATCCATCGCCGACACGATGCTCTTTCTGGCCTCCGATGAATCCGGCCAGATCAGTGGGGCCGCGATTCCAGTCGGCACCAGAGGCAGTACGAAGTCTGTGGGGAAGCAGTAGGCAAGGGGGCTGGATCATGTCGGGTTGAGACCGCGCACGCGTACATCTGGACGATCTTTCCCGGGCGTTGCTTCGTCTGCACAAAGCCTTGCTGGACGACGAACGGGTGTCCTATGAGCGTCTGCATGGGCGTATCCCATCCAACGGAGCGTATTTGCAGCTGGTGCTGGGGGATGCGTGGTTTGCCTGGTTGCGTCCGCTGTCTCAATTGATGGCCAAGCTCGATGAGCTCGGTGAAGAATCGTCAGACGGTACGGATACTGCCACCCTTGTCGCATCGATCCGAACACTCCTGACGCCGACAGAAGAAGGAGAGGGGTTCGGCAAACAATATCACGACGCGCTGCAACGAGAGCCGATGTGATGTTGGCGCACGTGGCGGTCAGAACGTTGCTCCGTTGACTGCACAAAGAACGGGAGAGAGATCAGTCCTTTTGGGTACGAGAAAGGGGTGAGTGAAATGAAAGCCCATTACCTTGGCCATGTGGTGTTCTATGTGAAGGACCTCAAACCGTCGCTGGCCTTTTATCGCGATCTGCTGGGATTCCAGGAGGTCGGAAGCATATTCAATGGCGCCGCTGCCGCGCTCACCTCAGGCCGCACGCATCACGAACTCCTGTTGATCCAGGTTGGTGACGCGCCGGGGCCTCCAACCGGACGGCATCGCGGGCTCTATCACATCGGTATCAAGGTCGGCGACAGCCTGGAGGAGTTACGCGCAGCAAAAAGAGAATTGGAGCAGGCCGGTGTGACAATCGAAGGCATGAGCGATCATACTGTCAGCCAGAGCCTCTATTTGCGCGATCCTGACGGAAACGAAGTGGAACTCTATGTGGACGCAGACGAGTCAGTGTGGAAAAATAATCCGGCGGCCGTCGTGTCGCCCATCAAGCCGTTACATTTGTAACGTACAAAAGGAGGACTGTTCATGGAGAAGCCACGCATTGCAGCCAAGCAGCCGGCAGTGCTTTCATTGGACCCGGGAACCTACCATTGGTGTCTATGTGGACGCTCGAGGGATCAGCCATTCTGTGACGGGTCCCATACAGGAACCGGGTTCGAGCCGGTGGAGTTTTCAGTAACGGAAAAGAAAGAGGTCGCCTTGTGTCAGTGCAAGCAGACCAAGACCCCGCCGTATTGCGACGGTACGCATCAGACGTTGTGAAGGTGCGAAGGGAGTGAGAAGATGAATATCGCGTGGATCGGGGCAACTGGATTTGTCCCGTCGGCGATCTTGGAGGAAGAATTGCAGCGCGGCCATGAGGTGACGGCGATCGTTCGGCACCCGGAGAGACTCACCTCGTATCAGAAGCTCCGCCGTCATAAAGGCGATGTTTACAAAGAAGACGGTGTGGCTCGATTGGTTGCTAGCCACGATACCATCGTCAGCGCTGTCAATCCGGGATGGGGGCAACCAAGGCCTCCACAATTCAAGGACACAAGGGCCATTATCACCGCCGTCAACAAGGCTGGTGATTGCACGATTGCTGTTGGTCAGCAAGACCGCCAGTTTGGACGTTCAACGGGAGTCTAAGCTGTGGGTCTGCCGGGATTCTCCACAGAGTATATACAGGGAGCACTCTCGACGCGCGAAGGCCTGAACATGCTGCGAAAAGAATCAACCCTGGACTTGTCTTTCCTCTCCCCCCCCTTCCGACGACGTCTCTCCGGGCCGACGGATAAGCAAGTTTCGGCTTGGTTCGGACCAAATGCTGAGGAATGCGGGCGGAATGAGCCGCTCCTCGCTAGAACATTGTGTGGTGGCCGTGGTTAATCAAATGGAACATCCAGCTCATATCCAGCACCGTTTCACGGGGGGTTGTTATTGATGAGACAGGCTCTGCCTGGAAGTCTCCCTCACGCTCTGCTAAGGAGGAAGCATCATGGACTGGGAAGCACCGTCGTTCGTGGAAGTAAAAATGGATGCCGAAATCAACTCATATCAAGATGACTTTGCGGATATTCCCGATATCAAAGAGCCATCTGCAGAAGGGCCGGTCATGACCGCCCCTAGATAAGATCGATGGGTGGATGTGATGATCGTTCGCGTCCTAGGCTCTGCAGCGGGAGGAGGATTTCCGCAATGGAACTGCGCCTGTTCTCATTGCCGAGGCTTGCGGGAAGGGCTGATCAACGCGAGCCCTCGAACACAGGAATCAGTTGGTCTGAGCGCGGACGACGAACACTGGTTTCTGATCAACGCGTCTCCGGACATTCGCTCGCAGATTGAGAGTTTCGGTCCACTCCATCCGGGGAAATCACGCACCACACCCATCCAGGCGATTTTTCTGACCAATGGAGACCTGGATCACTGTTTGGGGCTCCTTTCGCTCCGAGAGAATCATCGACTTGTGATCTATGCGACGGAGTCTGTGCGTCGCGGATTCACCGATGGCAATGTCTTGTATCGAACCCTGCAACGCTTTGCCGGTCAGGTGACCTGGCGAACGCTGAAACTGGGTGTTGAAGAGACCATGCTGTGTGCAGACGGACGCCCATCAGGATTGACGGTGGAAGCTTTGGTCGTCCCGGGAAAGGCTCCCATCCATTTGGAAGGACTCGTCTCGCCTAGTGATCCGGAGTTGAATGTGGGACTCAGGTTTCGCCAATGTACCAACGGGCGAGTGCTGGCCTATCTATCCGCTGTCGGCAGGATCACGACATCGGTTTTCGAAGGGTTGGCAGATGCGGATTGCGTCATGTTCGACGGGACCTTCTGGTCGAGCGATGAACTCTCCGCCCCGGGCTTCCTCGAGAAGTCAGCCGAGGATCTGGCCCACTGGCCTGTCGGTGGACAGAGCGGGAGTCTTGCGATGCTCTCGAAGATCACGGCTCCTCGACGAGTGTTCATCCACATCAACAATACCAATCCGATGCTGAGGGAAGATTCCACCGAGCGCAAGATCATTGAGGCAGCTGGATGGAGCGTCGCGTGGGACGGGATGGAGATCAGGCTATGAAGGACGGTCAACATCGAGATCCACTTTCAAAAGAAGCCTTCGTGGAATGGCTCACGCGTGAAGGCTCCACTCGCTACCATGCCCATCATCCTTTCCACAAGCTCATGCACGAGGGGAACTTGACGAAGGTCCAGCTGCAACAATGGGTGCTGAACCGGTACTACTACCAAACGCGGATTCCGATCAAGGATGCCTTTATCGTGTCGAAGTCCGAAGACCCTAGGTTTCGACGGACCTGGCTCCACCGTATTCAGGACCATGACGGGCAACAGGAGGGGGAAGGCGGACTCGCGTCATGGCTTGAGCTGGCGCGAGGCGTGGGTCTCGACGTCGAGGAGGTCAGGAGCTTGCGGTCAGTGCTTCCGGGCGTCAGACTCGCCTGCGACGGGTACGTGCAGTTCGTCCGTGATTCAACGCTTCTCGAAGCAGTGGCTTCATCACTGACCGAATTGTTTGCTCCGATGCTCATGGCCCGTCGCATTGAAGCTTGGAGGCACCATTATCCCTGGGTGAGCTCAGACGCCCTGAGGTATTTTCAGATGCGTATAGCTTGCTCCAGCTTTGATTCGAAGCAGGCCGTTGAATTCGTCGTTCAGCACGCCCTCACGCATGAGTTGCAGGAACGATGTGTGCGGGCTCTGATCACGAAGGCGGAAATTCTGTGGCACCTTCTCGATTGCCTGTATATGGCCCATGTCGAACCAGGATCAGGAGGAAAGAAGTCTGCATATGACCAACAGCTTGACCGGCGACATAGTCAGACCTCAGCTTAGTCCCAAAGTTCGTCTTCGCTTCGATCGGCGAACCGGTGGCTACCTGCTCTTATACCCTGAAACGGGTCTTGAGCTGAACAGAACCGCAACAGAGATTGCGCGTCTTTGTACAGGAGAATGGACGGTCGGCGAAATTGCGCAGTATCTGGCTCAAATTCATCGCGAGATCTCTCTTGTTGAAATCACGCGGGATGTGCGCGGTTTTCTCAAGACCCTTGCGGGCCGAGGTCTGGTTCAAGGCTTCAGATGAATAACGAGTATCGTCCCTATACGTTAATCGCCGAGCTCACCTACCGGTGTCCGCTACGATGCCCCTATTGTTCAAACCCTCTCGGCTATGCCGGTTATGGAAATGAGATCGATACCGACACATGGCGTCGCGTCTTCCAAGAGGCGGAAGCACTTGGTGTCGTCCAACTCAACCTGACAGGGGGAGAGCCGTTGTTGAGGGATGACCTGGAACGGCTCATTGAGAGAGCGAGCCGGCTTGAGTTATATACGAACCTGATCACCAGCGGCATCCCCCTGACTTTCGAGCGGCTATCTCGGTTTGCGGCACTCGGACTCAATGGTGTGCAAGTGTCTGTTCAAAGTTCGCGGCCGACAGAGTCAGACCGGATTGCCGGAGCACCCTCCTTCCACCGGAAGCTCGAAGTCATGCAATGGGTCGCATCGCTCGAACTCCCGCTGACTCTGAACGTCGTACTCCATCGCGACAACATCGATGAGATCGAGGAACTTATCGCTCTGGCCGAGCGCGTTTCCGCCGACCGACTCGAGCTGGCGAACGCGCAATACCTTGGATGGGCTCTCAAGAACCGCGCGGCGCTCTTGCCGACTCGCGCGCAGGTCGAAACCGCGCGAACCATTGCAGCTAATGCAAGGGAGCAGCTTCGGGGAACAATGGAAGTGATCTTCGTCACGCCCGACTATTATTCGGCGCACCCGAAATCCTGTATGGATGGGTGGGGACGACGGTTCATCGTGGTGAATCCGGAAGGGCTTGCGCTACCCTGTCATCTGGCGCACACGTTGCCCGGATTGCGTTTTGACAATGTCACGAAGCGCGACCTTGCAGATATTTGGCATCATTCAGACGGCTTTAATCAGTTCCGTGGAGACGGATGGCTACCCGACGCGTGCAGAACTTGTGATCGTCACTCCAAAGACTTCGGAGGATGTCGTTGTCAGGCCTTTCATGTGACAGGGAACGCAGACGCTGCCGATCCCGCTTGCTCTCTCTCACCTGATCATGGCTTTATTGACTCTGCCCGAAGTCAGGCAAGTCAGTCGGCCGGTATGCCGATCTTGTTCGAATATCGGACCGGTCGAGGGTTTATTCAATGATGAGCCGGCGTATGGATATAAGTTTGGTGATATTGCTCGTGCTGGTCGTGTGCCTCGGTGTGTTCGCGGTTATCAGGGACCGCGCTCTGCCGCTGGAAGAGTTGTATGCTAGCGGCTGATTGTTTGGGGGCGTCTGGATTGAATTGCTGTTGGGTTTCATCATCGCGGGGCTTCTTGAAGTGCTCATCTCTCCCTCTGAGATTACCGCGTGGCTGGGAACCGACTCCTCCATGCGAGGAATTCTTATAGGGTGGCTGGCTGGCCTGGTGATTCCAGGAGGGCCATATCCATTGTTTCCCATTGCGGCAAAGCTTTGGAATACCGGAGCGGCTCCCGGCGTCTTGATCGCGCTGATTACTGCAAAGTCTCTCGTCAGCCCCATCCGAATGCTGACCCACGAAGCTCCGCTGCCGGGTTGGCCCTTGCCCGTTGTTTACCGGCTCTCTTCGTTCCTCCAATTATGGGAATGGTGGGACAGTCGGTCTTCAATCTATTCATGAGGAAGCCGTCATGAACACGGATCAGAAGAACAAAGGCGACAGGATGAGTTGTGTCGTTGCGCTATCACTCTCTTCGATCATCTTCTTTTTCGTCGCAAACCAGGTCGATGCCGGTTCCCTCCCTCTCGATACGATCAAACTGCCTCCTGGTTTTGCCATCACGGTCTATGCGGACAATGTTCCGAATGCACGTGGTATGACACTTGGACAGAAAGGGATCCTGTTCGTCGGCAGCAAGGAGAAAGGCGACGTCTATGCAGTCATTGATAAAAACGGTGATCAGCGCGCTGATGAAGTAGTCACCATCGCCAGCGGCTTAAATATGCCAGTGGGCGTCGCCTACCGAAATGGCTCGTTATTTGTTTCCGCTGTCGATCGCATTCTGCGATTCGACAAGATCGAACAACGGTTGGCGAACCCACCCACGCCGGTGATGATTAAGAATGTTTTTCCGAGCGAGACACATCATGGATGGAAGTTCATCGCGTTCGGTCCCGACGGGAAACTCTATGTGCCTGTTGGAGCTCCATGTAATATCTGCGAACCTGATCCCGACCGCTATGCCTTGATCGCCCGCGTGAATCAGGATGGAAGCGGTTATGAGGTTGTTGCGCGTGGAGTCCGAAATTCGGTCGGATTCGATTGGGATCCAACGACCCATGATTTGTGGTTCACAGATAATGGTCGAGACTATCTCGGGGATAATCAACCACCGGATGAACTCAATCATGCGCCGAAGGTAGGGCTGCACTTTGGCTATCCCTATTGCCATGGGGGAATGATTCAGGATCCTGAGCACGGGAGCAAACACGACTGTCGCGAATTCACGGTGCCAGCGGTTATGCTTGGCCCCCATGTCGCCTCGCTGGGGATGCGCTTTTACACCGGCACCATGTTCCCCCTGAAATACCAACAACAAATTTTTATTGCTGAGCATGGTTCGTGGAATCGGAGCGAAAAAATCGGCTATCGAATTACGCTCGTGTCACGAGATGAGCAAGAACGACCTCGATACTCGGTATTTGCAGAAGGATGGCTTCAGGGTCAAAAGGCATGGGGGCGCCCCGTTGACGTTCTCGTCATGCCGGATGGCGCCCTATTGGTTTCAGACGATTCGGCGGGAGCGATTTATCGAATCAGCTACAGAGAGCAGTAGCAAAAAAATTCATGAGCTGGCCTCGATCTGAAGTTCTTCGGCCACTAGCCTGCAGTATTATTCGTCACGGTTTGTCGTGAAATCTCGTGAACCTCGATGCATACTTGAACACGTACATCAAGGGAGCGAAGGGCGAAGCCCACCCCTCCAAGGCTAGTCGAAGCAGCGAATCCGCTTAACCGGCTTACTGCACAGGCCCGAACTTCGTGCCGTGCATAGGTTCAAGCACCCTATGCTTCGACAATATCTTTTTTCAGGGATTGCACGAAGCCGACGACCTCGCCACGCTCAATCGGGGGAACCTTAAAGGCGTCTAAGGTCGCATTGACGTGGCCAAAAAATGCCGTCCAATCGGCTTCACTGATCTTCATCCCTTTATGACAAGTTTTCATGTCTCGCCCGGTGTAGTACATGGGACCACCCGAACTCGCAGAGAGAAAATTAATCAGGTGCTGCTTCTCGCGGTCGATGCCGTCCTGTCCTCGATGTTCCCAGAAGCGTTTCAGTCTCGAATCCGACATCAGGCGTGGTAACAGGTCTCCTGAAACTGCAACGATTGCGTCATAGCCTCCGAGACGTTCATAGAGTGTTTTCGTACTCATCGCTCACTCTCCCTCCTATTATTTATAAACGGGGAATAATTTAAACTGACCCGGCCTCGCCGCTCGCCAGCCCGTCCAATTCAATACTTCATCGCCAAATTTACTGAAAATGCCAATCCAATGTCCACTGCTTCCAGCGTAAACTCGTCCCTCACGGCTACGGTTCGTTGCGGAACAGAAACTGGGACATTCTGAATTGTTGCTGGCAGCTGCTCGACTCACGCGTCAAGAAAACAGCAAGGTCCGCGTAAGTTTACGGTGCGCACGGTTACAAAAAATTCCCGCGCCATTGTTTCTCTCCAGGCAATTGTTAGGTGTCTATCGCATTGAACAGCCTGATTCTTTCCGCTGGAATACTCAATCGAGCCACCAAATACTCTTTAAATGAGGCCTCATATGGCTGAACAGCAATGGCACGTTGCATACAGAGCATCCATGCGTCTCGCTCGTCATATCCAATTGGGAATTGGCTATGAAAATCAGGGAGGTTGACTCCGCCGTAATGCTCGATATACAGCCGAGGGCCGCCGAGCACTCCGCAAAGAAAGTACGTTAACTTTTTCCGCGACTCGGTTAAATCCTGGGGATGCATGTTCCGAATAACACGGGCTTCCGGAAAGCTATCCATGTTTGCGTAGAACGCATCGACGAGACTCGTGATCCCTGCAAGTTCTCCAGCTGCACGATATGGGTCCATACCAGTACCGTATTCGTTCATTGGCACATGAATCCTGTGCGAGCGTGGTGAAGAAGCCTAAGATGCTGAGGTCTGGCTTTCAGTCCGTATAACATACCGTGAGATGTCTAGGAAAAGAAACGAGGGCATTCTGATGGCTGCAGGCGGCTGCTTGGCTCACGTGTCAGGAAAACCAGAGTGTCTCCTTGAGCTGAGGGGTCACGCCACCTTCGTCCGCACCAGCTTGACTTGAAGCTCGCACCCTACGGCGCTCGCATAGCGTTTGAGTGTTGCAAGC
>DATHTZ010000386.1:0-5914 GCA_035462675.1 Nitrospiraceae bacterium
CAGCTGGGCGATCGTCTCTACAAGATCGAACACATCGCGAATGGCCGAATGAGGCTGCTCCAAATCGACCCTGAGAAAGTGCCACCGGATTGATCCTCTCCTCTGATAGCCCGTAGCGATTCCCCACTCGCTGTGCCACACTGCTCTATGCTTCGACGCCCGACAATCTGGACCGTCGGCCATTCAACTAGACCGATCGGTGAGTTCACCGATTTCTTGCATGCGCATGAGATCCGGCTCCTCATGGACGTCCGAACGATTCCACGCTCACGACACAATCCGCAATTCAATACGGATACGTTGGCCAAGAGTCTGAGAAAGGCCGGTCTCGTCTCTCTCCACATTCCGGCGCTAGGGGGTCTTCGAAAGGCTCGGAAGGATTCGATCAACAACGGATGGAGAAACGCCAGTTTTCGCGGCTATGCCGACTATATGCAGACGACAGAATTCTGGAGCGCGCTGGAAGAGCTCATGATGCAGGGCCGGCGATGCCCAAGCGCGATCATGTGCGCCGAGGCTGTCCCTTGGCGCTGCCACCGCTCGCTGATTGCCGATGCGCTGGTCGCACGAGGCTGGGAGGTCAGGCATATCCTCTCGCAGGTCAAGGCAGACGAACATCGGCTGACGCCGTTCGCGGTCATCGACGAAGACACACTCATCTATCCTCAACCAGCCGACCCCCTTGATCCTCCCCGACTCTTCTGATGCGATGTGGTACTCGTGGCTTGCCGACCTGGTCCTGAGCATGCATGTGGGCTTTGTCCTCTTCGTGATCTTTGGGGGGCTACTTGTGGTGAGGTGGCGGTGGGTCGCATGGCTGCACCTGCCGGCGGCTATTTGGGGCGCGGTTGTTGAATTCACCGGCTGGATCTGCCCGCTCACGCCACTTGAGAACTGGTTGCGCGCGCTGGGTGGCAAAGCCACCTATCATTCCGACTTCATCGCACAGTATCTGCTGCCGGTGCTCTATCCAGAGGACCTGACACGAGACTTGCAGCTGCTGTTGGGCACAGTGGTGGTCGTCCTCAATGCCGCTGTCTATTGGTGCCTCTGGCGAATGCAGGCGCATGGTGCTTCTCGAAATCGATAGGGTTCAGCCGCGGGCGAATGTGATCGGCCTTCGTAAACCGCAGATAGTCCATTCAGTCCGGATCGCCGCTCCACACCTCACACTCCAAGTGCCCACCTTCAGTCTGTCCTTTTTCCTATCACCACATACCAGCCTGGTCAAGTGTTGGCTCAGGCCGGGGAGTAGAACCCAAGCAACAATGGGGCACTTTCGTTCTTCAGCATGCGATATCGTACTGATGGGACCGTAGCGTGTCATGACCCACACCATCGTTGTTGACAAATATCGAATGCCACAATAGACTGCGGCCCATGCTGGATCTCTGAGTATTCTCAGAGAGTAAAAGGGAACCCGGTGCGACTCCGGGACTGCCCCGCAGCGGTAAGCGAGAACGAATCCACGACACGCACTGGCTCTTTGGAGCTGGGAAGCGGTGGATAGTAGGGATGCGGCGAAAGCCGAAGTGCTCGCGAGCCCGAAGACCTGCCAGTATCCGGCATGGGAGAGACAACCTAAGCCGGTTTGACCTGGAAACCTCGAGGGAGGTCCGTAGGTCTGAGCCGGTTCGGATCCAGTCCCCTCTTCCGTTCTCGTTCACGACCAATCCTCTCACATGGTTTTGCAGTCACCCGTGGGGGTGAAGGTCAGTCCGAGATACCGTCACGTATCCACACGCATCTCGACTGACAATTTCTCCTTACGGTCCTGCGAAAAGGGTAACCCCTTTCGCATAACCCGTCGAAAGAGGAGCACATTCATGCTTAGCGAGCCTGTCGTAAAAATCACTAGCCCCGCTGCCACATCAGAAGCTGCACCGTCTCAAGATATCCCGATCGACGATACGTCTTCACAGAAAACCATGCGAGTGAAAAAGCGCAACGGCTCCGCGGAGCGCGTCGATGTCACCAAGATCGTGCGAGCCATAGATCGTTGTTGTGGAGGTCTCTTCGACATCGATCCACTCCGAATCGCGGCCAAAACGATCAGCGGCCTCTACGACGGAGCGACGACGCGCGAACTCGACCGGCTGTCCATTCAGACGGCTGCCGCACTCATTGTGGAAGAGCCACAGTATGCGAAGCTTGCAGCCCGCCTGCTCGCAACCTATATCGACAAGGAAGTTCGCAACGAGGAAATCCACGCATTCTCCCAGTCCGTTGCGGCCGGTTATCAGCTTGGTCTGCTGAACGACCGTCTGCAGGAGTTCGTCTCTCATAACAGCCGCAAATTGAATGACGCGCTCGATCCCAAGCGTGACTGCGAATTCGAGTATTTCGGCCTCCGCACAATCTATGACCGGTATCTGTTGAAACATCCAACAACACGGCAGGTCATCGAGACGCCGCAGCAGTTCTTTCTGCGCATCGCCTGCGCCCTCACCGAAACTGTTGTGGATGCGCTCGAACTGTACGACTTGTTCTCGTCCTTGGAGTATCTTCCGAGTTCGCCGGTTCTCTTGAACGCCGGGACGCGACATGAGCAACTATCGAGTTGTTTCCTTCTCGACTCCCCCGAGAATGATCTGGAACAGATCTATCAGCGCTACACAGACGTCGCTATGCTCTCGAAGCTCTCGGGAGGTATCGGCCTCGCGTACCACCACGTGCACTCGCGCGGCTCCCTCGTCGACAGTACGAACGGGCACTCAAGCGGGATCATCCCATGGCTGAAGGCACTCGATGCATCCGTTGCAGCAGTGAATCAGGGTGGGAAGCGCAAAGATGCCTGCTGTGTCTATCTCGAACCCTGGCATGCCGATATCGAAACATTTCTGGAGTTACACGATAGCACTGGAGATGAGGCCGGTCGCACGTACAACTTGACTCTGGCCAACTGGATCCCTGACCTCTTCATGAGGCGTGTGGAAGCGGACGAGACGTGGAGCCTGTTCGATCCAAAAACGGTGCCGGAGCTACCCGATCTCTATGGCGGAGCGTTCGTACAGGCCTACCGGCAAGCCGAGAGGGCCGGCCTGGGGACGAAGACCGTCAAGGCCCGCGATCTCTATGCGCGGATGATGCGCATGCTCGCGCAAACCGGCAACGGCTGGATGGCCTTTAAAGATGCCTCGAACCGCGCATGCAACCAGACCGCATTACCGGGGCGGACCGTCCATCTCTCGAATCTCTGCACCGAAATCATCGAGGTGACTTCGCGGGATGAACCAGCAATATGCAATCTTGGCTCGATCAATCTCGGACGCCACACGATAAAGAGCACTGATGGGGCGGTCGTACTTGATTTTGAAAAACTTGCGCGAACCGTGCGGAGCGCCGTCCACCAGCTCGACCGTGTCATCGATCTCAATTACTATCCCCTCGCTGCGGCACGATCATCGAACCTTCGCTGGCGTCCAGTAGGTCTTGGGCTTATGGGCCTCCAGGACATATTTTTCCAAATGCGTCTCCCCTTTGACGCGCCAGAAGCTCGCGCGCTTTCGGCTCGCGTCGCGGAAGAAGTGTACTTCCACGCCCTCTCGGCGTCGGTGGAACTTTCAATCGTGAAGGGACGTCATCCTGCATTCGATGAAACACGGGCTGCACGAGGCGAGTTGCAGTTTGATGCCTGGGGCGTCTCACCCAAAGACCCGGCGCGGTGGGACGCATTGCGTGCCCATATCCAGACAAACGGTCTGCGCAATTCTCTGCTGATTGCGATCGCACCCACTGCCACAATCGCATCAATCGTCGGTTGTTACGAATGCATCGAACCACAGATCTCCAATCTGTTCAAACGCGAGACCTTGTCAGGCGACTTTCTTCAAGTGAACCAGTATCTCGTCAGCGAGTTGAAAACGCAGGGCCTGTGGACCGAGGCCATTCGTGCGCGGCTCAAGTTGACAGAAGGGTCGGTCCAGTCGCTGGAAGAACTATCCGTCGACGTTCGCGCCGTCTATCGGACTGCATGGGAGGTTCCCATGCGATCCCTGATCGACATGGCCGCCGATCGTGGGGCATTCATCGACCAGAGTCAATCTTTGAATCTGTTCACCGAGAACCCAAACATCGGGCAACTGTCGAACATGTACTTCTACGCATGGAAGAAGGGATTGAAAACGACGTACTACCTGCATTCCCGGCCAGCGGCACGCATCGCCAAGGCGATGGTCGACGCCGCATCACATGGATCGCCAAGTGGCGGCGCACATCACCAGGTTGATCCTGTATGGATGCAGGCTCCATCACGGAAAGAAGGAAACGACACCGCCGCCGTCGCCTGTTCCCTCGAGAACCCGAAAAGTTGCGAGGCTTGCCAATGAGCTATGTCAAACGGTGCTAGTGACGATATGGGCCGCCGCAACCATGCTGGGGTGGATAATTATAAAGGGGGTCATTACAGCGAGAGGTCTCTCATACTGACTACTCGTGGCGTGGCTGAAGGCAGAACGATCTCTGTATGAACGAAATGGCCCATCATACCGACGGTTCCCTCGTAAACAGACCCTGGAAGGGTATTGTTCAGTATTGGGACATCATTCCATTTCTGAGCATCCATCTGATGTGCCTCTGGGCCTTTCAGACCGGAATTCGATGGGAATGGGTTATGCTGGCTATCGGCAGCTACTATCTAAGAATGATTGCCGTCACGGCCGGATATCACCGCTATTTTTCCCATCGATCGTTCAAGACCAGCCGGGTATTCCAGTTTCTCCTGGCGTTCCTCGCCATGACTTCGGCACAGAAAGGCGTGTTGTGGTGGGCGGCTCACCATCGGCATCACCATAAATACTCAGATCAGGAAGAAGATGTGCATTCCCCACTGCAAAGAGGATGGTGGTTTTCTCACGTCGGATGGATACTCTCTGCAGATTATATGCGAACCGATTTGAATCTCGTGAGGGACTTTCGCCGGAATCCTGAAATCTGTTTCCTCAACCGATTCTACTGGATCCCGCCATTTATCTACGCGCTGCTCATTTATAGCATTTGGGGATTTCCGGGTCTCGTCTGGGGCTTTTTTATTTCGACGACCGCGCTGTATCATTGTACATTCTTCATCAATTCCCTCGCGCACATGATCGGTCGAGTCAGGTACAAATCCAACGACGGCAGTAAGAACAGTTTTCTTCTTGCCGTACTCTGCTGCGGAGAAGGCTGGCACAACAATCACCATCACTATCAGTCGGCCGCCAATCAAGGGTGGTTTTGGTGGGAAGTGGACGTGTCCTATTACATCTTGTCGCTGCTGTCTTGGTTCGGGATCGTGTGGGATCTCAGAACGCCTCCCGAACACATCAAGGCCAGAACCATCGCCGTCGAAAGTGGGCCCCACATGGGGCGCATTCCGCCGGCTCTTAGTCCGGAACCGTAATACGATCTCCACTGCACAAACCCGATTGAGGTCAATAAGGACAATGCTGCGATGAGCCACAAACAGATCATTCAACAATTGCTCGACAAGGCTCAGATCCAAATCAACGGCACCCAGCCTGGAGATATCCTGGTGCATAATGACAGACTCTATGGTCGTGTCCTGGCCGAGGGATCGTTGGGACTTGGTGAGTCATATATGGATGGATGGTGGGATTCCGTCCAGCTGGATGAGTTCTTTTCAAAGGTCCATACCGCCCAGCTTGACCAGGCCGTCGTCGATAAGCGTCTCATTGTCAATGCAGTCAAAGCTCGCCTCTTCAATATGCAGAATAAACAACTCTCCAAGAGAGTGGCGCAGCAACACTATGATTTGGACAACGACTTTTACGAAAAGATGCTGGACCCGCACATGCAATACACCTGCGCCTATTGGAAGCGGGCACATACTCTGGCGGAAGCACAAGAACAGAAGCTGGAGTTGATATGTCGAAAGCTGCAGCTTCACAAGGGCGACCGTATCCTCGAACTCGGG
>DATHTZ010000387.1:0-4210 GCA_035462675.1 Nitrospiraceae bacterium
ATGCTTGAAAGTTGAGCCATCAAGTTCTGTCGAAAGCCGCTCGATGTTGCGAAGGTTTCCCCCTTTATTGTTGAAAATCATGAGCTTGTTGGCGTTCTACTGATTCCATGGCTTCTACTGAATTCCGTCCTTTGTGAAGAATTAACGCACAAAATTATATATGGACCCAGCCTTCGGTGCAACGGCGGGTATCACGCAATGGACCACAATGCAGGGCTGCGTTTATATATCCGGCCTCTCGATGGACAACCGATGTGTCCGGGCCTTGATGAAATACGCGCGCGTTCTCCTCATTAGCACAACGGCCTCGGTCGGGCCGATAATTTGTCCAGGGTTTGAACGCGCCGGGTGTCCCTGTGGTGTCATCACGGATGCTCCTCGCTGCACTTCTCGGTGGGAATCCTTCTGTGATATGGCTCGTCTCTCCTCGTGAAGATCGGCTCGCCCCCTGCCTACACCTAGGCAGGTTGTCGATACACATCATCATGGGCCAACAAGGCCCAGATCACCCGGGCGTTTTTGTTGGCCAAGGCCACCGCGGCGACATTAGTGCCTTTGCGGCGCTTGAGCGCCCACAGCCACCGCCCCTGCGTATCAACCCTCCGCTCGGCCCGCTGCACGACGGCTCGCGCCCCATGAATCAGGAGCGTCCGTACATACCGACTGCCTCGTTTCGACAGCCCGCCTAACTTGTCCTTGCCCCCACTGGAATATTGACGAGGCACCAGCCCCAACCACGCCGCCAGATGCCGGCCGTTGTGAAACGCCTGAGGCCGACCGACGGTCGCCAGCAGTGCCGTGGCCGTCAACGGCCCAATCCCCGGGACCGCGGCCAATTTCCGGCAGACTGGATGCGCCCGGTACACGCCCTCCACCCGGTGCGTCACCCGCTCGATGCGCGACTCGAGATCCCGCAGTTGCTCATACAACTCGGAGAACGTCTCTCGGGCAAACGCGGTCAACCCCGACTCCGCGTCATCCAGAAACCGGACGACAGCAGGCCGGACCTTCTCCGGGGATTGCGCAATCACCAACCCATACTCGGCCAACAGGCCCCGAATCTGATTAATGACGGCGGTCCGGTGTTTCACGAGGAGCGAGCGCGTGCGGTGCAACGCCTGGAGATCGGCTTGTTCCACAGTTTTAATCGAAACAAATCGCATGGTGGGCCGACTGACCGCTTCGCAGATCGCTTCCGCATCGCGCGCATCATTCTTGTTGGTCTTCACATAGGGCTTCACGTACTTGGGGCTCATCAGCTTGACGGTATGCCCGAGCTGTTCAAACGCCCGACCCCAGTGATGCGCACTCCCGCAGGCCTCCATCCCGATCACACAAGGCGGCAGACTCGCCACCGTCTCCACCAACTGACTGCGCTTCACGCGTCGGCTAAGCACCGCATGCCCTCGCGCATCCACCCCGTGCAACTGAAATACATTCTTCGCCAAATCGATCCCCAATGTGTTGATGTGCATAGCTCCCTCCCTTCTTCGTGACAATGAGTGTGCGTGGCGCGCTCAACAACACTCATCTTGCCTCCGATGAGGCTCGTGTGGGAAGAAGGCTGGGTCCATTTCATTAGCACAATCGCAGATTCGATCTTGCGAGGCTTCTCTAAGCCACTGAAAAAATGGAGCCGGCGATCCGGATTGAACGGACGACCTGCGGTTTACGAATTTCAGATAGCCCAACCTCAGACAACCTAACCCCAGAAGAAACCACAAACCAGGATGCTCCTGACATGGGGGCAGATGGGGCTGGTTTGTCCTGTCCTGGTAGCAGCGTGGTAGCAGATGAAGATGATGAAAGCAGAAAATAATTGATCGTCTCTTCCTCCAGTGACAAGATGGGTTGCTCGATCGTGACCGTGCCGTCTTCGCTGATGAGTTGATCCAGGTGTAGGGATGAGCTGGGACGGTCGGGGCACCTATCAGGAGTGGATGTGCCAGAAAGACGATGAGACAGCGGGTTAATCAATAGCGGATGAAGGCTCACCTGACGAAGATTCTAGTCATAGACGATGATGCCCGCGACCGGGGTCTCCTAGTTGCCGTCCTGGAGGAAAGAGGATATGAAGTTATTTTGGCAGACAATGGTGGGGCAGGGTTGATGTTATGTCACCGGGGAACTCCTGATGCTGTCGTGTTGGACCTCGACATGCCTGGAATAGACGGTCGCAGCATACTGGGGCAATTGCGGATACTCCACCCCACCCTACCGGTCGTAATTTTTAGTGGACGCAGCCCAAAAGAGGTTGAGCAAGAGATGTTGAACCATGGCGCCACGGCCTTTATTCAGAAGGCATTTTCGCTGGATCAATTGGGGTTGGCATTGCAGGAGGTCCTACCCTCCCCCATACAAGCTGACAGCTGAATGGCCAGAACTCCTGGTAGCAGCGTGGTAGCAGATGCAGATGACAAGTGTCGAGCGGTTCTTCCTGGGGAAAATGACTAGTTCCGCACGCCGCTCCAAACTTTTGCCGGGTCGATGGTCTTATCCGGGTTGAGCGTTCTCGCCTTCTCGAGAAGAACCTCCGTCGTTTCCGGATAGACTGGATCAGCGATGCAGCAGTTATCGACCGGGCAGACGGCGGAACACTGCGGTTCCTCGAAGTGTCCGACGCACTCGGTGCAGCGGTCATGGGTAATCACGTAAATAGCGTCTCCGACTCCCTGACCATCGCCTACATGATTTCCCTTCGCCTCCGCGTCGCCGCGAGTTTCGAAGATGGCTTCATTCGGACATTCTGGCAGGCAAGCCCCACAGTTAATACATTCGTCGGTAATCAGTAGTGCCATGACCCTCGACTCCTTATTCCCACAAAGATAGGGGAATATTCAGGGTTATTTACACTCTTGTCCAAGACAGCTTATGACGTTGGGTCATCCAAAGGTGTAGGGTGCTGGTGAATCGCCAAACCCACCTGCACCCAACCGAAGGAGACCCAACGTGAACGCATCATGCAGCATGTTTAGTCAGATCCTCAAGCTCATCCCGCGCACCGACTTCGAGCGCATCGTCAAAGCAACGGGGGCCGAATATCGCAGTAAGGGCTTGTCGAGCTGGAGCCAGTTTGTTGGCATGCTGTTCTGTCAGTTGGGCCGCGCCCATTCGCTGCGGGAGATCGAAGGCGGGCTGAAGAGCTGCGAAGGCAAGCTGGCCCACCTGGGCATCGACGTCCCGGTCCGTTCCTCGCTGTCCTACGCGAACGGCCACCGTCCAGGGCAGTTGTTCGAGAAGGTCTTCTACGGACTGTTCGAGACGGTCGCCGCCAAGGCGCAGGGCACACACAAATTCCGCTTCAAGAACAAGCTGGTCAGCCTCGACTCGACCGTGATCGACCTGTGCCTGTCGATGTACGATTGGGCGAAGTACCGCCGCACTAAAGGTGCAGTTAAGCTGCACCTGGTGCTCGACCACGACGGCTATCTGCCGTGCTTCGGCCTGGTAACTGACGGCAAAGTCGCCGACGTCAAGGCCGCCTGGCACATAGCCTTCGCGCCCGGCACCATCGTGGTTGATGACCGGGGCTACAACGACTACCGGCTGTTCGCCGAATGGACGGATGCCGGCGTCTATTTCGTCACCCGCATGAAAGACAACGCCCTGTTCGAGATGGTCGAGGAACACGCGGTGCCGCAG
The DNA here is from genome assembly GCA_035462675.1 of Nitrospiraceae bacterium. GTDB lineage: Bacteria > Nitrospirota > Nitrospiria > Nitrospirales > Nitrospiraceae > Palsa-1315. The sequence continues at coordinate 3,643 of DATHTZ010000387.1, forward strand.
AACCGGCACATCGTCACGGATCAGACCATCCGCTTGACCGGCACAGGTGCCCAAGACAAGTGTCCGCATCTGCTGCGCCGGGTTGAGGCGACCCGCAAGGACACGGGAGACACCCTGGTGTTTCTCACCAATCATCACGGCCTCGGCGCTTCCACCATCGCCGCCATCTATAAGGATCGCTGGCAGATCGAGTTGTTCTTTAAGGCGCTCAAGCAGACCCTGAAGATCAAGACTTTCGTCGGCACGTCGGCGAATGCGGTCAAGACTCAGATTTGGACAGCATTGATCTCGATGTTGCTCTTGCGTTATCTGCAACTGTCCTCCCGTTTCGGCTGGAGCCTGGCGAATCTCGTGGCGCTTCTGCGCATGAATCTCTTTACCCACCGCGATCTGATGGCCTGGCTCGACGAACCGTTCACCACGCCACCTCATCAACAGGACAACCCCCAAGCCCTCTTGGCCTTCGCGTGATCTTGGACAGCACCAGGAGGCACGATCTTGAAAATCCATCATGGCCTGTCCGAAAGCCGCATCAAATCAGGTGGGCTTCTACCCGGTCTTAACTATC